>DASTGV010000426.1:0-5999 GCA_035718765.1 Nocardioidaceae bacterium | reverse complement strand
GACCCCAGACCGGTCCGCACGGGACGAGAGTAGGGATTCCTGCACCCTCCGCGCGGAGAAACGCGGCAAAACCACCCGGTCAGGCGGTGGCGTCGAACGCCGCCGCGACCACCTCGAACGCCTCGGTGAGCAGCGCGTCCGGGGACACCAGCGGCGGCAGGAAGCGCAGCACGTTGCCGTAGGTCCCGCAGGTCAGGGTCAGCACCCCCTGCGAATGACAGTAGGACGAGACCGAGCCGGCGCGGACGGCATCAGGGATGTGACCGTCCGCGCCGACGATCTCGACCGCGATCATGGCGCCGCGGCCCCGGACGTCGCCAACACAGGCGTGCTTGTCCGCGATGGCGGTCAAGCTCTGGGTGACCAGCGCGCCGATCTCGCGGGCCCGGGCCGCGAGGTCGAGCTCCTGCATGGTCTCGATGGCGCCGAGCGCCGCGGCGCAGGCGACCGGGTTGCCGCCGTAGGTCCCGCCCAGCCCGCCGACGTGCACCGCGTCCATGATCTCCGCGCGGCCGGTCACGCCGGCCAGCGGGAAGCCCCCGGCGATGCCCTTGGCGGTGGTGATGAGGTCCGGGACCACGCCCTCGTGCTCGCAGGCGAACCAGTCGCCGGTGCGGCAGAAGCCGGTCTGGATCTCGTCGGCGACGAACACGATGCCCCGGTCCTCGGTCCACTCCCGCAGCCGTGGCAGGTACCCGGGGGCGGGCACGACGAAGCCGCCCTCGCCGAGGATCGGCTCGATGACGAGGCAGGCGAGGTTCTGCCCGCCGACCTGCTTCTCGAGGATGTCGATGGTCCGCTCCGCCGCCGCCTCGCCGGAGATCTCGACCGGCTCGTGGAAGGGGTAGCTCATCGGCGCCCGGTAGACCTCGTTGGCGAACGGCCCGAAGCCCTGCTTGTAGGGCATGTTCTTCGACGTCATCGCCATCGTCAGGTTGGTGCGCCCGTGGTAGGCGTGGTCGACCACGGCGACCGCGGACCGCCGGGTGTGGACGCGCGCGATCTTGACGGCGTTCTCGACCGCCTCGGCGCCGCTGTTCAGCAGCGCCGACCTCTTGTCGTGGTCGCCCGGCGTGAGCTCCGCGAGCTTCTCGCAGACGTCGACGTAGCCGTCGTACGGCGTGACCATGAAGCAGGTGTGCGTGAACGCGCGGGCCTGCTCGACGACCCGCTCGACCACGCGCGGCGCCGCGTTGCCGACGCCGACGACCGCGATGCCGGAGGCGAGGTCGATCAGCGAGTTGCCGTCCGCGTCGACGAGCACACCGCCCCCGGCGGCCTCGACGAAGACCGGCAGGGTGGTGCCGACCCCCGACGCGACGAAGCGGCCGCGGCGGGCGAACTTCTCGACGGAGCGCGGGCCGGGGATGGCGGTGACGAGCCGGCGCTCCTGGGGCAGGTCGGGGCCGCCGGTCACGGGGGAGGTCTGGTTCACGCCGACAGCCTAGCCAGCCGAGGCGTTGGGAAGCCACGGATAGCGTCGGGAATGTGAGGTATGAGCGATGAGATCGTCTGTGAGACCTGGGCGTTGGCACCGGATCCGTCGCCGCCGTCGCGCTTCCGGCAGGATGGCCCGGTGAGCTCCCGTCGCGACGTCGTCCTGCTCGGCTCCACCGGGTCGATCGGCACCCAGGCCCTGGACGTGGTCCGGGCGCACCCGGACCGGTTCCGGGTGGTGGCCCTCACCGCCGGCGGCTCGCAGCCCGACCTGTTCCGTGCCCAGGTCGAGGAGTTCCGCCCGGCGTTCGCGGACGTCGGCGAGGACGCGTCCACGCGGGCGGCCGCGATGGAGTGCGACGTCGTGCTCAACGGGATCACCGGCGCCGTCGGGCTGCGGCCGACGCTGGCCGCACTCGACGCGGGGAACACCCTGGCGCTGGCCAACAAGGAGTCGCTGATCATCGGCGGCCCGGTGGTCACCGCGCGGGCGAAGCCGGGACAGATCGTGCCCGTCGACAGCGAGCACAGCGCGCTCGCCCAGTGCCTGCGCGGCGGCCGCGAGGACGAGGTGCGCCGGCTGGTGCTCACCGCGAGCGGCGGGCCGTTCCGGGGCCGCAGCCGCGACGACCTGCACGACGTGACCCCCGCCCAGGCGCTCGCGCACCCGACCTGGGACATGGGCCCGTTCGTGACGGTCAACTCCGCGACCCTGGTCAACAAGGGCCTCGAGGTCATCGAGGCCCACCTGCTGTTCGGCCTCCCCTTCGACCGGATCGAGGTCGTCGTGCACCCCACCTCCGTGGTGCACTCGATGGTGGAGTTCCACGACGGCTCGACCCTCGCGCAGGCCTCGCCGCCGTCGATGATGATCCCGATCGCCCTCGGGCTCGGCTGGCCGGACCGGCTCCCCGACGTGGCGCCCGCCGTGGACTGGACCCGACCCGAGACCTGGGAGTTCTTCCCGCTCGACGACGAGGCGTTCCCGGCGGTGCGGCTGGCCCGCGAGGCCGGCACCCGCGGCGGCACCGCCCCGGCCGTCTACAACGCCGCCAACGAGGTCTGCGTGCAGGCCTTCCTCGACGGTGAGATGAGGTTCACCGACATCGTGCCCACCGTCGAGCGCGTGCTCGCCGCGCACGACGTACCCTCGAACCTGACAGACCTCACCGTCGACGACGTGCTCGCAGCCGACTCCTGGGCGCGCGAGCAGGCGGGACGGACCACCACACCGTGAAGGGCCCCGCATGGACGCGCTGATGTACCTCCTCGGCGTGCTCCTGTTCGTGGTCGGGGTCGCTGCCTCCATCGGCCTGCACGAGCTCGGGCACCTGATCCCCGGCAAGCTCTTCGACGTCAAGGTCACGCAGTACTTCGTGGGCTTCGGCCGGACCGTCTGGTCCCGGCGCCGGGGCGAGACGGAGTACGGCGTCAAGGCGATCCCGCTCGGTGGCTACGTGAAGCTCGTGGGGATGCTGCCGCCGGCGCCCGACCAGGACCCGAAGGCGGTGCGCAGCTCCAACACCGGCATGTTCTCCCAGCTGATGAGCGACGCCCGCTCCGCGGAGTACGAGCTGGTGGAGAAGGGCGACGAGAACCGGCTCTTCTACAAGCTGTCGTGGTGGAGGAAGCTCGTCGTGATGGGCTCCGGCGTGATGACCAACCTGGTCATCGCGTTCGTGCTGTTCGCCATCGTGTTCATGGGGCACGGCGTGCGCACCGCCACCACCACCGTCAGCGACGTCTCGCAGTGCGTGATCGCGGTGACCAAGGCCAACGCGAACAAGCCCACCCGCGCCTGCACGGCGGCCGACCCGGTGGCGCCGGCGAAGGCCGCGGGCATCAGGCCGGGTGACCGGATCGTCTCGTTCAACGGCCGGCCGGTGGGCACCTGGGAGGAGATGCAGTCCGCCATCCGCGGCAACGGCGGGGGCAGCGCCACCATCGTGGTCAGCCGGGGCGGGCGCGACCTCACCCTGCACACCAGCACGACCGTCTCGCCGCGCGTCGACCCGGCGAACCCCCAGCGGATCACCAAGGTCGGCTTCCTCGGTGTCCGGCCGGACGTCGTGCTGCAGAAGCAGGACGTCGGGTTCGTGTTCACCACGATGGGCAACGGCACCTGGGAGACCGTCAAGGCGCTGGGTGCGATGCCGGTGAAGCTCTACCACGTCGGCCGCGCCGCCCTCGGCCTCGAGCAGCGGGACCAGAACGGCCCGATGAGCGTCGTCGGCGCCGGGCGGGTGGCCGGCGAGATCTCCTCGCAGCAGCAGGTGCCGGCCTCGGACAAGTTCTTCTCGCTGCTGCTGCTGCTCGCCGGGCTGAACCTGTTCCTCGGCATGTTCAACCTGGTGCCGCTCCCGCCGCTGGACGGTGGCCCGATGGCCACCACCGTCTACGAGGCGCTGCGCCGCTGGGTCGCCCGGCTGCGGAAGCGGCCCGACCCCGGCTTCGTCGACAGCGCGAAGCTGCTGCCCGTGACCTACGTGATGGCCGCCGTGATCCTGGTGATGAGCGTGGTGCTGATCTACGCCGACATCGTCGCGCCGGTCTCGCTCAGCTGAACCCACAACGAGAAGAAGGAACCACATGACCTCGGTCGACCTGGGGATGCCCGCCGCTCCGCCGCCGGTGCTCGCGCCGCGCCGGAAGACCCGCCAGATCAAGGTGGGCAAGGTGCTGGTCGGCGGGGACGCGCCGGTCTCGGTGCAGTCGATGACGACCACCCTGACCGCGGACGTGAACACCACCCTGCAGCAGATCGCCGAGCTCACCGCGGCCGGCTGCGACATCGTCCGGGTGGCCTGCCCCTCGCAGGACGACGCCGACGCGCTGGCGGAGATCGCGCAGCACTCGCAGATCCCGGTGATCGCCGACATCCACTTCCAGCCGAAGTACGTCTTCGCCGCGATCGACGCCGGCTGCGCCGCCGTCCGCGTCAACCCCGGCAACATCCGCAAGTTCGACGACCAGGTCAAGCAGATCGCGCAGGCCGCCAAGGACCGGGGTACGTCGCTGCGCATCGGGGTCAACGCCGGCTCGCTCGACAAGCGGCTCCTGGAGAAGTACGGCAAGGCCACGCCGGAGGCGCTCGTCGAGTCCGCCGTCTGGGAGGCGTCGCTGTTCGAGGAGCACGACTTCCACGACTTCAAGATCTCGGTCAAGCACAACGACCCGGTCGTGATGGTGCAGGCCTACGAGATGCTCGCCGAGCGGGGCGACTGGCCGCTGCACCTCGGCGTCACCGAGGCGGGCCCGGCGTTCCAGGGCACGATCAAGAGCGCGACCGCGTTCGGGGCCCTGCTCTCCAAGGGCATCGGCGACACGATCCGGGTGTCGCTGTCCGCGCCTCCGGTCGAGGAGGTCAAGGTCGGGATCCAGATCCTCCAGTCGCTGAACCTGCGGCCGCGCAAGCTCGAGATCGTCTCCTGCCCCTCGTGCGGGCGGGCGCAGGTCGACGTCTACAAGCTCGCCGACGAGGTGACCGCCGGACTGGAGGGCATGGAGGTCCCGCTGCGGGTCGCGGTCATGGGCTGCGTCGTGAACGGTCCCGGTGAGGCCCGCGAGGCCGACCTGGGCGTCGCCTCCGGCAACGGCAAGGGCCAGATCTTCGTCAGGGGCGAGGTCATCAAGACCGTGCCCGAGGCGCAGATCGTGGAGACGCTGATCGAGGAGGCGATGCGGATCGCCGAGGAGATGGGCGAGCCCGTCGACGGCGAGACCGGGGGCGCGACCGGGGGCGCGACCGTCACCGTCGGCTGAGCGCCTCGCCGCCCCACCATCGGGCGCGGTCAGGCGTGCACCGGGCGCAGCTGGTGGCAGGGAAAGAAGACCTCGGTGCGCGGCTGCGGCGCGTCGGGCCCGTCGAGGTAGCACTCCCACGGCTCGCCGCCGCCGACGTACCCGTTGCGGACTAGCCAGGTCTGGACCGCCTCGTACGCCGCGCCGACGGCCGCGTAGGCACCCACGTGCAGGGTCCGTGCCGTACGGCCGCCCGGCAGCGTCGTCGGTTCGACCCGCCCCTCGGCGGCGACGGTCCCGCGCACCGGGAACCCCGCCTCGACATCCATCGCCCCGGCCCCGACGAGCCGGTAGCGGCCGAAGGGCGCCCCCGCCAGCCGCAGCCCCTGGCCGGCCGCGACCCGCGCGACCTCGCCGAACGCGTCCCCGAGGAAGCCGGGGATCTCGGCGGTCCGCACGTGCCCCCGGACCACCGCCGCGTGCTGCTCCTGCAGGTCCACCAGGTCGACGTCGTAGCCCATGCCCCCACTGTGGCGGTGCGGCCGCACGGTGCCGAAGGGGCGAAGGTCACGTCGTCCGGCGGTACTCCACCTCGGGCCGTCCGCTGCCGCCGTAGCGCCCGGTCCGCTCGAGGACCTGCGCGCCGGCGAGGTACTCCAGGTAGCGCCGCGCGGTGACCCGGGACGTGCCGACCGCCGAGGCCACCTCCGAGGCGGACCGCCCGGTGCCGTCGCGCAGCACCTGGGTGACCTCGCGCAGGGTGTCGGCGCTCATCCCCTTGGGCAGCGACGAGGGCTGGGCGGGGGAGCGGAGCACGCCGA
>DASTGV010000425.1:0-2607 GCA_035718765.1 Nocardioidaceae bacterium | reverse complement strand
GGGGGCGGCTACCGGGCGCGCGGCCGGGTTCACGGTCCGTCAGGCCCGCCGGGCCACGCGTGCCGAGGGGGCGGGCGACAGCGGGCTCTACCGGCTGATCGAGCTGCACGCGTTCAACGGCGCCGGCGACGCGGCGGTCGCGATCTCGCTGGCCGGCACGTTGTTCTTCCAGGTGCCGACCGACCAGGCGCGGGGACAGGTCGCGCTGTTCCTCGGTCTGACGATGCTGCCGTTCGCGATCGTGGCGCCGCTGATCGGACCGTTCCTCGACCGGTTCAGCCACGGCCGCCGCTGGGCGATCGGCGCGACCATGGCGATCCGCGCCTTCCTGTGCTGGGTGCTCGCGGGCGCCGTACAGTCCGGGGACTCGCTGGCGCTGTTCCCGGCGGCCCTCGGTGTGCTGGTCTCGTCCAAGGCGTACGGCGTGACCCGGGCCGCCGCGGTGCCGCGGGTGCTCCCGCCCCAGCTCAGCCTGGTCAAGGCCAACTCCAGGATCTCGCTGGCCGCCGTCGCCGGTGCCGCGATCTCCGCCCCGCTGGCCGTCGGGGCCGCGAGCTTCGGGCCGCAGTGGTCCCTGCGCTACGCGTTCCTGGTCTTCGTGGGCGGCACGATCCTGGCCATCCTGCTGCCGCCGCGCGTGGACAGCACGGCGGGCGAGGACGGCTCGTCGATCGACGCGGTGGGCCGGCAGCGGAAGAGGCGCCCGCCCGTGCCGCACAGCGTGGTGGTGGCGCTCCGGTCGAACACCGGGCTGCGGCTGCTGAGCGGCTTCCTCACGATGTTCATGGCGTTCCTGCTGCGCGAGGAGCCGTTCCCCGGCTGGGAGGACCGTCCGGCCCTGCTGCTCGGCCTGGTCATCGGCTCGGCCGGTCTCGGCAGCACCCTCGGCATCGCGCTCGGCTCGGTGCTGCGCCGGATCAGCCCGCAGGTCACCGTCGTCGTCACGCTGCTCGCCGACGCCGCCGTCGCGGTGGTCGTCGCGCTGTTCTACAGCCTGCCGACGGCGGTGCTGCTCGGCCTGACGGCAGGGCTGGCCCAGTCGCTCGGCAAGCTGTCCCTGGACGCGCTGATCCAGCGCGAGATCCCCGAGCGCCGTCGCGCCGGCACGTTCGCCCGGTCCGAGACGCTCCTGCAGCTGTCCTGGGTGGTCGGCGGGTTCATCGGCATCGCCCTCCCGCTGGTGCCCCAGGTCGGGCTCGGGGTGCTCGCCGCGATCCTCGTCGCCTGGTCGGTGTGGACGCTGGCGGCCGTGCGCCGCGGCGAGTCCCGCTCCGCCTGAGCGCCGCGGCTCAGAGCTCGAGCTCGTCGGCCAGCGCCCGCAGCACCTTGGCGGTCGGCTTCCCGACCTTGGCGTCGGGGTGCCGTCCGGCGCGGTAGGTGCGCTCGACGTTCTCGAGCAGGCCGTAGAGGTCCTCGATGATGTTGACCATGTCGGCCGGCTTCTTGCGCTGCGCCTTGGAGACGGCCTTCGCGACCGACGCGACCGGCTCGAGCACCCGCACCTGCAGGGCCTGGTCGCCCTTGCGGCCCTGCACCAGGCCGAACTCCACCCGGGTCCCGGGCTTGAGCGTGTTCGTCCCGGCCGGCAGGGCGTCGGCGCGCACGTAGACGTCGCCGCCGTCGTCCTTGGACAGGAAGCCGAAGCCCTTCTCGGCGTCGTACCACTTCACCTTGCCAGTCGGCACGGTCGGACCCCTCTTCTCGCGGGTGGATCGGGAAAGAAGCCTACGGGGGCGTCGTCCCCCTGGACCAACCAGTTACCGGAATCTCTCCGGGTCGGGCAGCAGCTCGTTCATCGACCCCGAGCGGAAGCCCTTGGGGTCGACGTCGGCGTGCTCGAAACCCGCGTCCCGGACGGCCTGCAGCACCGTCGGCGCGGCCAGCACGGCGGCGACCCGGTCGGCGTCGACCTCGAGCACCGCCCGGTCGCCGCGGTCGCGCACCCGCAGGTCGCGTACGTCGATCCCGGCGGCGTCCAGCGCGACCCGGACGGACGTCTCCGCGCGCTCGACCCGGGCCAGCCGGAACGGGCTGACCTCGACGCCGAACGCGACCCGGCTGGACAGGCAGGCGGCGGCCGGCTTGTCCCAGGTCGGCAGGTCCCACGCCCGCGAGGCGGCGCGGACCTGGGCCTTGGTGAGGCCGGCGTCGCGCAGCGGGGTCGCCGCCCCGCGCTCGGCGGCGGCCCGGATGCCGGGCCGGAACCCGGCCACCGCGTCGTCGGCGTTCGTGCCGGTGGCGACCACCGCCAGCCCCTGCTCGTCGGCCAGCGGCCCGAGCACGTCGAGCAGCTCGGCCTTGCAGAAGTAGCAGCGGTCACCGGCGTTGGCGCGGTAGCCCTCCCGCTCCATCTCGTGGGTCTCAGGGGTGAGCACCCGGACGCCCAGGCTCTCGGCGAACGCGCGGGCGGGCGAGCGCTCGGCCTGCGGCAGGGAGTCGGAGTAGGCGGTCGCGGCGGCCACCCGTTCGGCCCCGAGGGCCCGCACGGCGGCGGCCAGCAGGAACGCGCTGTCCGCGCCGCCGCTGTAGGCGACCAGCACCGACCCGAGCCCCTGCAGCTGCTCCTCGAGCGCGGCGAGCCGCAGCCCGAGCACGTGCGCGTCGAGC
>DASTGV010000424.1:0-5249 GCA_035718765.1 Nocardioidaceae bacterium | reverse complement strand
CCTGCACGCCGAGTGGACCGTCAAGGCGCTCGAGGCGGGCAAGCACGTGCTGTGCGAGAAGCCGTTCGTGACCACCGCCGCGGACGCCGACCGTTGCTTCGCGGCGGCCGAGTCCGCCGGCCGGCTGTGCGCGGAGGCGTTGATGTGGCGCTACCACCCGCAGACCGCGCTGGCCCGGGAGCTGGTGCGCGACGGGGCGATCGGCGACCTGCTGCTCGTGCGGGCCGCGCTCACGGTGGACGTGCCGGAAGGCGACATCCGACGGGTCCGCGGGCTCGGCGGTGGCGCGTACCTCGACCTCGGCTGCTACTGCACCAGCGCCCTGCGGCTGTTCGGCGGGGAGCCGCGCCGTGTCCACGCCGAGGCGGTCCACGACGACGACGGCGTCGACCTGCGGCTGGTGGCGTCGATGCTGCTCGAGAACGGCGTGCTCGGGCAGCTCGACGTCGGGCTCACGCACACTCGCCGCGACCAGCTCGAGCTGGTGGGATCGGCCGGGTCGCTGATGGTGCCCGACCCGTGGATCGGGGTGAGCGCCGCCCTCGAGCTCCGGCGTGGCACGCGGAGCGAGACGATCCCCGTCGACCTGCCCGCCGGCAGCCGGCTCGGCCTGGACGAGGGAGCGGTGTACCGCCACGAGCTCGACCTGGTGTCGCGGGCCGCCCTGTCCGGCAGCCCGTTGCCGTTCGGGCGCGCGGACGCCGTGGCCCAGGCCGCGACGCTGGAGGCGCTGGACACCTCGGCGCGCAGCGGGTCCCCGGTCGTGCCGAGACCCGGGCCCGCTCCGTGCGGGCCCAGGACCTGAGGGCCACGCCCGTGCTGGACCTGGGGCCCACCGGCTGGGCGCTGCTCGCGGTCGCGGCGGTGCTGGTCGGGTTCGCGAAGACCGCGGTCGGTGGCGTCGCCGCGATCAGCGTGGCCGTCTTCGCCGCGGTGCTGCCCGCCCGCGAGTCGACGGGGGTGCTGCTCCCGCTGCTCCTCGTCGGGGACGTGGTCGCGGTGCGCTCCTACCGGGCGCACGCGCACTGGGGCACCCTGCTCCGCCTGCTGCCGGCCGTCGTGGTCGGGGTGCTCGTCGGCGTGGTCTTCGTCGACCGGGTCGACGACACGGTGATGCGCCGGACGATCGGCGTGATCCTGCTGGGGCTGGTGCTGGTGCACGTGGTCCTGCGGCGGGGCGGGAACGGGCTGCCGGCGCGGCCCGGCAGCGGGATCCGGCACCACGTCGCGACCGGGGGCTACGGCTCCCTCGCGGGGTTCACCACGATGGTGGCCAACTCCGGCGGTGCGGTGATGTCCCTCTACCTGCTGTCGGCCGGGCTGAGCATGCTGGGCTTCCTCGGCACGACGGCGTGGTTCTTCTTCCTGGTCAACCTCTTCAAGGTGCCGTTCAGCATCGGCCTGGGGCTGATCTCGACCTCGTCGCTGGTCGGGGACGCGGCGCTGGTCCCGTTCGTGCTCGCCGGCACCTACGTCGGTCGCCGGGTGGTCGGCCGCCTCGACCAGAAGCGGTTCGAGTCCCTGGTCCTGGTGTTCACGGTGCTGTCGACGGTGCCGCTGCTCCGTTGACCGCGCTCCTCGTCAGCCGGGCCCGTGCCCGCGGCGCCGACGTGCTCCGTCGTACGACGAGACGGGGCTCGAGCACCACCTCGCGCGGTGTCGTCCGGGCACCGTCGAGGCGCTCGACGGCCGCGCGCACGGCGTTCTCGGCCTGGCCGCGGGTGTCCTGGCTGACCGTGGTCAGGTCCACGTGGGGCAGCTGCGCCGAGGGGCTGTCGTCGTACCCCACCACCGAGACCTCGCCGGGCACGTCCACCCCGGCCCGGAGCAGCCCGTCGAGCAGACCGAGGGCGACCCGGTCGTTGTAGGTGACCACGGCCGTGGGGGGCTCGCCGGTGCCGACCAGCTCCCTCGCGGCGGTGGTCCCGGCCACCTCGCTCGGGTCCCCGGGGAGGACCCGGACCCGGTCGTCGAGGCCGTGCCGGCGCATCGCGCGCAGGTAGCCGGAACGCCGGTCGGTGGCGATGGTGCCGGGCCCGCCGTCCACGTACGCGATGTCCCGGTGGCCCAGATCGACGAGGTGGTCGACGGCCGCCGCGACACCGCGGTCGTCCGCGCTGCGCACCACGTCGAGGCTGGCCGACCGCAGGCGTCGGCCCACGACGACCACCGGGATCTGCTCACCGAGCGTGGTGAGCCGCGCGGTGGGGGCGTCGGGTCCGAGCAGGACCAGCGCCTCGCAGCGGGAGTCGACGAGCGTCTCGATGGCCCGGCGCGAGTCGCGGGTCGGGGTGACGGTGCTGAGCAGCACGTCGTAGCCGGCCGCCTCCGCGGCGTCGTGGAGCTCCGCGACCAGCTCGGCGTGGAACGTGCTGCGCACGTCGAGCATCACGCCGAGCAGATGGGCCCGCCGGCGGGCCAGCAGGCTGGCGGTCCGGTCCGGCCGGTAGCCGAGCTCGGCCGCGGCCGCCATCACCCGCTCGCGGGTGGCCGCGCTGGGACCCGGGGCGTTGCTGAGCACCAGCGAGACGGTGCCCGTCGAGACGCCGACCCTCGCCGCGACGTCCTCGAGCCGGGGACGCCGGCGCGCGCTGCCCGCCATGGCACTGGACCTCCTCGCTATGACCCTTGACACTCCCCGGTCCGGGGCCGCACCATCATAGCCACACCTTTAAAGCGCTTTAAATCGCGAGGGAGAACCACCATGACCCGACCCATCGGGGTGGCCGTGATCGGTGCCGGCATGGCCGGCCGGTCGCACGCCGCCGGCTACCGGACCGCCCCCACGCTCTACGGCCCCGGCCTTCCGGAGGTCCGGCTGGTCGCCGTCGCCGACGCCAACGAGGCGCTGGCCGCGGACACCGCGCGCCGGTACGGTTACCAGCGCAGCGAGTCGACCTGGCAGGCGGTCGCGGCCGCGGACGACGTCGACGTGGTCAGCGTCGTGCTGGCCAACCCGCTGCACCGGGAGGTCGTCGAGGGACTGCTGGCCGCGGGCAAGCACGTGCTCTGCGAGAAGCCGCTGGCGCCGACGGTCGAGGACGCCGAGGCGATGGTGGCGGCCGCGGCCGCCGTCGACGTCGTGTCCGCCGTCGGCTTCACCTTCCGGCGCTCGCCGGCCATCGCGGCCGTCCGCGACCTGGTCCTGTCCGGGGCGATCGGCGCCCCGGTCCACTTCGCCGGCCACTACTGGTGCGACTACGCCGTCGACCCCGAGGGCCCGATGAGCTGGCGGTACAAGGGCGGCCCGGGCTCCGGTGCGCTGGCCGACATCGGCAGCCACGCCGTCGACCTGGCCGAGTTCCTGTGCGGCCCCGTCGAGTCGGTGCGGGGTGCCGTGCTCTCCACCGTCGTCACCGAGCGGGCGGTGCCGCAGGGTGCCGTCGTCGGGCACGGCAAGGCCGCGCTCAGCGACGTGCGCGAGCCGGTGGAGAACGAGGACGTCGTGTCGTTCACCGCCCGGTTCGCCTCCGGCGCCACCGCGACGCTGACCGCGTCCCGGGCGTCGTTCGGCCACGCCAACTCGCTGGGGTTCGAGCTCTTCGCCACCGACGGAGCGGCGTCGTTCGACCTCGACCGGCCGGGCGAGATCCAGGTCGCGGACCGGACCGCGGGAGCGCCCACCCGCGGCACCCGGACCGTGCCGATCGGACCCGACCACCCCTACGTCACCGGGGGCCTGCCCATGGACTTCCCGGGCGTGGGCTACGGGCAGAACGACCTGTTCTCCTTCCAGGCCCGGGCCTTCCTCGAGCAGGTCGCGGACATCAAGGGCCTCCCGCCCTGCCCGCCGCTGTCGGCCGGGCTGCACAACCTGCGCCTGCTGCGCTCCGTCGTCGAGTCCGCGGACCGCGGCGGTGCCGAGGTCAGCGTTTCCCCCGAGCCGGCCACAGCCCCGGCTCCCCCTTCCGTCACCGTCTCCTGAGAGGACCCACCATGAAGCTCGGCGCCTACACCGCCTGCCTGCACGACAAGCCGCTACCCGAGGCCCTCAAGACCCTTGCGTCCCTCGGGCTGGAGAGTGCGGAGATCAACTCCGGGGGGTTCCTGCCCCCGGTCCACCTGCCGATCGACGACCTGCGGTCGAGCGAGCAGGCCCGCCAGGACTACCTCGGTGAGTTCGACGCCGCCGGTGTGACGCTGACGGCCCTGAACTGCAACGGCAACCCGCTCGACCCGCACCCGACGCAGGGACCGCGGCAGGCCCAGGACATCCTCGACTCGATCGAGGTCGCCGCCCTGCTCGGCGTGAAGCGGGTCGTCACCATGTCCGGCACCCCGGCCGCGAGCGCGGGGGGCACCAGGCCCGCGTGGAACGTGCTGCCCTGGCACAGCGTCTTCCTCGACGTGCGCGACTACCAGTGGAACGAGGTCGCGGTCCCGTTCTGGAAGAAGGTCCAGGCGCACGCCGCCGACCACGACGTGAAGGTCGCCATCGAGATGCACCCGCACAACATCGTCTACAACCCGGCGACCATGGAGCGGCTGGCGACCGAGATCGACGCGACGCACGTCGGCGCGGAGATGGACCCGAGCCACCTGTTCTGGCAGGGGATCGAGCCGATCGAGGCCGTCCGTCACCTGGGCGGTCTCGTCTACAACGCTGCGGCCAAGGACACCCGCATCAACGCGGCGGCCCGGATCAACGGCGTCCTCGACGACAGCTTCGGCCGGGTCGCCCCCGACGCTCCCGACGCGCTGAGCCTCGGAGGCGACTACACGCTGAGCCGGTGGCCGGCACCGGCGTCGTGGGACTTCGTCGCGGTCGGTCGCGGGCACGACGTGGCCTGGTGGCGCGGCTTCCTCGAGGCGCTCGAGGAGGTCGACCCGGACATGGCGGTGAACATCGAGCACGAGGACCAGGAGCTCGACCAGATGGAGGGCCTGCGCTCCGCGGCCGAGACGCTGCTCGAGGCCGCCGGGCGCAGCCCCGCCGCCTGATGCCCCTCGCCGGGGTCCTGGCGGAGACGCCATGATGAAGTCGTGGACGCGGCGACTCGGGACAGGACCGACGAGGCCGCCGCGGCCGTCGCCGAGCTGACCGGCGTGCCCCGCCACGACGCGCTCGTCGTGCTCGGGTCCGGGTGGTCGCCCGCGGCCGAGGCCCTCGGAGAGCCGGTCGCGGCGTTCCCGATGGTCGCCGTGCCCGGCTTCCTCGCCCCGGTCGCGGAGGGCCACCGCGGCGAGATCAGGTCGTACGACGTGCGCGGTGTGCGGGTCCTGGCGTACCTCGGCCGGACCCATCTCTA
>DASTGV010000423.1:0-2602 GCA_035718765.1 Nocardioidaceae bacterium | reverse complement strand
GTGGTCCTGCCGCGGCAGCGGACGCCCGAGCCGGGGCGGGTGGCACAGACAGGTTGAGCCCGTCTGGTGCCCAAACCGGGCCGTAACCGGCATCCCGTCGGGACCTTGCTCACATCGCGGGTTGCTGGGTCGAGCGGCGGCCGGGTGACCCCGCATAGTGGGACGTCGTATGAGTACGCAACAACGAGAACGTGTCGAGATCAGCTGGGTCCAGGTCTTCGGGAGCGCGCTGGCCGCCGTGACCTCAGCCGTCCTGCTGTCCACCGTCGGCGTCGCCGGGACGATCATCGGCGCCGCCGTCGGCAGCGTGTTCGCGACCGCGGGCAGCGCCATCTACGCCCACTACCTGCGGATGACGCGTGCCGGGGTGGCCGCCGCGCAGGCAGCCGCGGCCGAGCGCGTCAACCGGGCCCGCACCGGCGCGAGCGGGGTCTGGGGGGACACCCGTCGGGCGGACGGGAGCCGGACGACCACCCTGCGTTCCCAGCAGGCCCGCGCGGAGCTCGAGGACGCCGAGCGCGACCTGGACGAGGCTCCGGAGCAGGCGAGGCCGTCCTGGCGCGAGGCGGCCGCCGGGCTGCCGTGGAGGCGGATCGCCGCCCTCGCCGGTGGGGTCTTCCTCGTGGCCATGCTGGTGATCGTCTCGTTCGAGCTGGCGACCGGCCGGCCCGTCTCGCAGTACACCGGTGGCACCTCCGACCACGGCCCGCGCACGTCGATCCCCGGCCTCGGCGGAGGCCGCGGCGCCAGCACGACACCGACCCCGGCGCCGACCGGGACACCGACGACGGGGGCGTCCACGGGCGCTCCCACCGCCGGGGCGTCGTCGACGACGACGCCGACCACCGGGCCGACCGCCGGGCCAACCGCCGGGCCGAGCACCACCCCGTCCACCGCTCCGACCACGGCGGCTCCGACGGCAGCCCCCACGAGCGGGGCGCCGAGGGGCACCCCGACGGCGACATCGACGCCGACGCCTGGACAGACCCCCACCGGCTGACCCGGCGGGGGACGGCTGCTCGTCGAGGCCGTCCTGGGGGAGGGGACTCGTAGGGTGAGCGGACCGCGCCTCGGTCGTCCCCGGAGGAAGGCACATGGCTGAGTTCCCCCAGCTCCTGCACACCGTTCTCGACAGCACCCGCCCGCGAGCGCTCGCCGAGTTCTACCGGCAGCTGCTCGGGCTGCGCTACCGACCCGGTGACGAGCCGCCCCCGGACGGCGCACCCGACGACGCGGACTGGCTGGTGCTCGTGGACGCCGCCGGGGCGCGCAAGCTCGCCTTCCAGCAGGTCGACCGGCTGTCTGCGACGACGTGGCCCGAGCACGACGTCCCGATGCAGCTGCACGTCGACTTCACGGTCTCGAGCCGTGCTGAGCTTGACCGGCAGCGGGAGCGAGCGGAGGCGCTGGGCGCCCGGCTCCTGCTCGACCGGACCGATGATCCCGGCGAGCCGTTGTACGTCTTCGCGGACCTGTCCGGCCACCCGTTCTGCATCTTCGTCGCCTGACGAGGGCGAGCTGGCCGCTGGCTGCGGTCGCCGAGCCGGCGGGGCCGGCCGGCCGCACACCGCGGCCGGTCGTTCCGGCCTCACGATGTCGGGCGAGGCGCACCAGCGTCGCCCGACTCGGGTGTCCAGACCGGTGTCTGAAGGGCGCATCCGCGGCAACTCTCTCCTCAAAGCTCCCGCCTGCTGGAGAGGCCTCGTAGGCGGGAGCGCCTCATTCCATCCGCGAGCCACCAATCGCCGCATATCTGGCGCTCGCGAGTTTCGATGCGCGATCGCATACTCAGTCTTGAATGACTGTCACGGACCTGGACGTGCGACCTCACAGGCAGTCAGTCCATGGCGAGCGACGACCCGTGACCGGGTCCGTCCTTCACGCATCGACGGACCCGGCCACCCGACCCTCGTGCCGCCCGGCCAGGGGAGCAGGACACCCATGAGGCCCGACGCGACCCGAGCACCCGACCTCCAGACGGCGGAGTCGCTCTATGCCTTGACCCTGGTCCCCGAGGTGGACAGCGCACGGGCCATCGGGCTCGCAGCGCGGTTCGGATCGTGGGAGGCGCTGCTGGGGGCAGGTCCCGCGGACCTGCCTGCGGCGGGAGACGCGATGGTGGACGCCCACCGTGCGGCCGTCGGCATGGACGCGACCGGGTCGACCGGTGCCCGCCTGGTCGGCTGGTTCGACAGCACCTACCCGGAAGGCCTGAGGGACCTCGAAGACCCGCCCGCGGTGCTGTGGGTGCGCGGCGACCTGGGCCCGGCGCCCCGTCTGGCCGTGGTCGGCACCCGGACACCCACGGCGTGGGGTCTGCGGGTGGCCGACCTCGTGGCGGCCGCCGCCGCCGCTCGAGGGGTGCCCGTGGTGTCCGGTCTCGCCTTCGGCATCGACATCGCAGCGCACCAAGCCGTCCTCCGCGAGGGCGGACGGACGGTGGCGGTGATGGGTGGCGGGGTGGACGTGCCGAGTCCCCGGGAGCACGCGGAGCAGGCCGCCCGGATCCTGGCTGCCGGCGGCGCCCTGGTGGCCGAGGTGCCGCCGGGAACGACCCCGACTGCGCGCACACTGGTCGCCCGGGACCGGATCCAGGCCGCGC
>DASTGV010000422.1:0-8534 GCA_035718765.1 Nocardioidaceae bacterium | reverse complement strand
GCGGTCTGCTCCCAGCGGGGCGAGAGCCCGTGCCCTTCCGTGCCGAGCACCAGGGCGACCTTGTCGAGCCCGGCGACGGCCTGCTCGATGTCGGTCGCGTCGTCGGCCAGGGTCAGCGCGACGGTGGTGAACCCGGCCGCGGAGACGGCCGGCAGCGCGTCGTACCAGCTGTCCAGCCGGGTCCACGGCACGGTGAACACCGCACCCATCGCGACCTTGACCGAGCGGCGGTAGAGCGGGTCGGCGCAGCGCGGCGCCAGCAGCACGGCGTCCACGCCGAGTGCCGCGGCGCTGCGGAAGATCGCACCCACGTTGGTGTGGTCGACGATGTCCTCGAGCACCACGACGGTGCGCGCACCGGCCAGCACGTCGGCCACCGGAGGCAGCGGCACGCGCTGGAGCGAGGCGAGCGCACCCCGGTGCACGTGGAAGCCGGTGACCTGCTCGGCCAGCGGCTCCGACATGACGTAGCAGGGCGCGTCGGAGGAGCCGAGCACGTCGGACAGCCCGGCCAGCCAGCGCGGCGCCATCAGGAACGAGCGGGCCGGGAAGCCGGACTCCACGGCGCGCCGTACGACCTTCTCGCCCTCGGCCAGGAACAGCCCGTGCTCGGCCTCGAGATGCTTGCGCAGCTCGACGTCGCGCAGGTCGCGGTAGTCCGCGAGCCGGGGGTCGTCGGGGTCGTCGATCTCGACGAGGTCAGCCACCGGCCCCGCCCGGGTGCGCCACCGCCACGACGTCGCCGATGACGACGATGGCCGGCGGGCGTACGTCGGCCTCGGTCATGTCCTCGGCGACCGTGCCGAGCGTCGAGACGAGGGTCCGCTCCCCCGGCATCGTCCCCTCGGACACGACGGCGACCGGGGTCGACGCGGCCCGTCCGCCCTCGACCAGCCGCACGGCGATCTTCGGCAGGTTCTGCACGGCCATCAGCAGCACCACGGTGCCGCGCAGCCGGGCGACCGCGTCCCACTCGACCAGCGAGTCGGGGTGGCCCGGCGGGAGGTGCCCGGAGATCACCGTGAACTCGTGCGCGACGCCGCGGTGGGTGACCGGGATGCCCGCGACGGCCGGCACGGCGATCGCGCTCGTGAGCCCGGGGATCACGCTCCAGGGCACGCCGGCCGCCTCGCAGGCGAGCGCCTCCTCGTAGCCGCGGCCGTACACGAACGAGTCGCCACCCTTGAAGCGCACCACCCGCTTGCCCTCGAGCGCGCGCTCCACGATGACCCGGTTGATCTCCTCCTGGGCGGCGGCCCGCCCGCGCGGCAGCTTGGCCACGTCGATCAGCTCGACGTCTGGCGAGAGCTCGTCGAGCAGCTCGCGGGGGGCGAGCCGGTCCGCGACCACGACGTCGGCCTCGGACAGCGCCCGGCGGGCGGCCACCGTGACCAGCTCCGGGTCGCCGGGACCGCCGCCGACGAGCACCACCCCGGCGGTGCGGTCCTCGTCGTGCGGCGCGGCGATGTGGCCGTCACGCAGGGCGGCCACGATCCCGTCGCGGACGGCCGCCGAGCGCCGCGGCTCCCGGTTGGCGAGGACCGCCACGGTCACCCCGGCGTGCCGACCCACCGCCGGCGTCCAGGCGGTGGCCTGCGTGGCGTCGTCGGCCCGGACGCAGAAGACCCGCTGCTCCTCGCAGCGCTCGCTGACCCGCGCGTTCACGTCGTGGTCGTCGGTGGCGGCGATGACGTACCACGCCCCGTCGACGTCCGCGTCCTCGAACCCGCGCTCGTGCCAGGTCACCTCACCCGCTCCGGCCAGCCCCTCCACGGCGGGCGTGGTGACCGGGGAGACCACCTCGACGACGGCCCCGGCGGCGAGCAGCCGCGGGATCCGCCGCTGCGCGACATGACCCCCGCCGACGACCAGGACCCGCCGGCCGGCGAGCCGCAGACCCGAGGGGTACGGCGGGAAGTCGGCCTGGTCACCGCTCACGCGTCGGCGTCCTTGCGGGCCACGCCCGCCGAGTCGAAGGTCGCCATCTCCCGCAGCACCGCGCCCGCCGCCTCCACGAGGGGGAACGACAGGACGGCGCCGGTGCCCTCGCCGAGCCGCAGGTCCAGGTCGACCAGGGGGCGCAGCCCGAGCCGGTCCAGGGCGACGAGGTGGCCGGGCTCGACGCTGCGGTGCCCGGCGAAGCAGTAGCCCAGCGCGTCCGGGGCGAGCGCCTGCGCGACGAGGGCCGCGGCACCGGCGATCACGCCGTCGAGGATCACCGGGGTACGGCGCGCCGCCGCCCCGAGCACGAAGCCCGCGATGCCGGCGTGCTCGAAGCCGCCGACCGACGCGAGCGTCTCGACGGGGTCGTCGCCCGGAGGCCGCTCGAGCAGCGCCGCGGAGACCACCTCGACCTTGCGGGCCAGCGTCGGGTCGTCGACGCCCGTGCCACGGCCGGTCACCCGGCCCGGGGCCGAGCCGGTGAACGCCGCGACCAGGGCTGCGGACGGGGTGGTGTTCGCGATGCCCATGTCGCCCGAGAGCAGGCAGTCGTAGCCCTCGTCGACCAGCTGCTGGGCCACCGCGGCGCCGGCGAGCAGGCCCTGCACGGCCTCGTCCCTGCTCATCGCCGGGCCGGTGGCCAGGTCCGACGTACCGGGGCGGATCTTGTGGTCGAGCAGGTCGGGCCCGGGTGCGAGGTCGGCGGCGACGCCCATGTCGACGACGTACACGTCGGCGCCGGCCTGCCGGGCCAGCACGTTGACCGCCGCTCCCCCGGCGCGGAAGTTCGCGATCATCGACGCGGTGACCTCCTGGGGCCACGGCGTCACCCCCTGCGCGTGCACGCCGTGGTCACCGGCGAAGACCGCGACCACCGGCCGGGTCATCGCAGCGGGCGGGCAGAGACCCTGGATCCCGCTGAGCCGGACCGACGCCTCCTCGAGGACCCCGAGGGCCCCGGCGGGCTTGGTCAGCTGGGCCTGCCGGTCCCGGGCGTCGGACATCGCGGCGGCGTCGAGGGGCTCGATGGCGGACAGCAGGTCGGCGAGGCGGGGGTCGGTCATGGCGCCCATTCTCCCGGTCCCGCAGGCGAGCGGCGCACCGGACCGCTGGGCGGAACGGCGCGGTAGGTTCGCGGTGTCCCTCGTCACCCGACTGCGAAGGAGTACCCATGAGCCTCGACCGTCCCGTCTCCCCGGACCCCTACGAGCTGCTGCCGTCCGTCCCGTCCTTCACCGTCACCAGCGACGACGTCACCGACGGTCAGCCGCTCAAGGACGACCAGGTCGCGGCCGCCGGGAACACCTCGCCGCAGCTGAGCTGGTCGGGCGCTCCCGAGGGCACCAAGAGCTACACGGTCACCTGCTTCGACCCCGATGCGCCCACGCCGTCGGGCTTCTGGCACTGGGTGCTCGTGGACCTGCCGGCCGACGTGACCAGCCTCGACACGGGTGCCGGCGCCGAGGGCGCGGACCTGCCGGGCAAGGCGTTCATGTGCCGCAACGACGGCGGCCAGCACGGCTTCATGGGGGCCGCGCCGCCCGAGGGCGACCAGGTGCACCGCTACTACTTCGTCGTGCACGCGGTGACCGAGGAGTCGCTCGGTGTCGACGCCGACGCCTCCCCCGCCGTCGTGTCGTTCAACCTGGCCTTCAAGACCGCGGGCCGCGCGATCCTCACGGGCACCTACCAGCACTGACCCCCGGCTCGCTGCCGCGAGGTGCGTTGATCAAGTGCTGACGACGCGCAGCCGGCAACTGGACTTGATCAACGTGCCGTTAGAGTGAGCGGCCCACACACCACACAGCGGCTTCCGACACCCCCTGGCCGGCGCGGCCCGGGGGTGCTCGCGTGCGCCGGACGGGAGGAGAGGTCGTGCTGTACGCCGCAGTGGCGATGAGCTCGTTCCGGCGGTACGCGACCTACACCGCCGCCACGCTGGCGGGCATCTTCACCAACTCGGTGTTCGGCGTGATCATCTCGTTCGCCTACATCGCCGTGTGGCGGCAGAACCCGGACGCGGGCGGCTACGACGTCACCGACGCGGTGACGTACTGCTGGCTCGCGCAGGCCATGATCATGACCGTCGCGATCTGGAACGGCGGCACCACCGACGACGTCGCGGAGCGGATCCGCACCGGCGACGTGGCGATCGACCTGTACCGGCCGGTGAGCCTCCTCGGCTGGTTCCTCGCCGGTGACCTCGGCCGGGCGGCGTACCACCTGCTCACCCGGGGCGTCGCCCCCACGGTCGTCGGGGCGCTGCTGTTCGACCTGCGCTTCCCCGCGAACCCGCTGACCTGGCTGGCGTTCCTGCTGTCCGTGGCGCTCGGCGTGGTGGTCAGCTTCGGCATCCGGATGCTCGTGGCGTCGAGCGCGTTCTGGCTGCTCGACCAGACCGGGATGCTCAGCCTGTCCGCGGTCTTCGCGATGTTCTTCTCCGGGCTGGCGGTACCGCTGGTGCTGTTCCCCGAGCCGTTCCGCAGCGTGGTGCTGGCGCTCCCCTGGTCGGCGTACGTGCAGGTCCCGATCGACATCTGGCTGGGACAGCGGCACGGGCCCGGCGTGCTGGGCGGGCTGGCGTTCCAGGCGGGCTGGGGCGCGGTGCTGCTGCTCGCGTGCGCGGCGCTGCTCCGGGTCGCCGACCGCAAGGTGGTGGTCCAGGGTGGCTGAGGGGCTCGGCACCAGGCGCGGCGACGACCTGCGCGCGTTCACGATGCTGGCCGCGATGTGGGTCCGGGTGTCGTGGACCTACCGCGCCTCGTTCCTGGTGATGACCGCCGCGTCGCTGGTGATCACCGGTATCGACTTCGTCGCGATCCTGGTGATGTTCGGCAACGTGGACGCGCTCGGCGGCTTCGGGCTCGGCGAGGTCGCCTTCCTGTACGGCGCGACCGCGACCTGCCTCGGCCTGGCGGACCTGGTCGTGGGCAACGTCGAGCGGCTCGGCCGCCAGGTCCGGCTCGGCCAGGTCGACGCGATGATGGTCCGCCCGGTCGGCCTGCTGGCGCAGGTCTGCGCCCACGAGTTCGCCCTGCGCCGGCTCGGCCGGATCGCCCAGGGTGCCGCGGTCCTGGCCTGGTCGCTGACCGTCGTGCACGTCGCCTGGGACCCGGCCCGGGTCGCGATGCTGGGGTCGCTCGTGGCGTGCGGGACCGCGATCTTCGTGGGTCTGTTCGTGCTCGGCGCCGCCTTCCAGTTCGTCAGCAGCGACGCCTCCGAGGTCGCGAACGCGTTCACCTACGGGGGCAACGCGATGACGCAGTACCCGCTCACGATCTACCCGACCGAGGTGGTCAAGGCGCTGACCTTCCTGGTGCCGGTGGCGTTCGTGAACTGGTATCCCGCGCTGTTCATCCTCGACGTCCCCGACCCGCTCGGCCTGCCGGACTGGCTCCGCTTCGCCGCGCCGGTCGCGGCCGTCGTCGTGTGCTCGCTGGCCGCCCTCGGGTGGCGCGCGGGCGTCCGCCGCTACCGGTCCACGGGGAGCTGAGACATGGCACTGATCGAGGTCGAGGACCTGGCCCGCACGTTCACCGTGCGCCGCAAGGCCGGCCGGATGCGACGTACGACGGAGCTGGTGCACGCCGTGCGCGACCTGAGCTTCGCCGTCGAGCGCGGCGAGATGGTCGGCTACATCGGCCCGAACGGCGCCGGCAAGTCCACCACGGTCAAGATGCTCACCGGCATCCTGGTGCCCACGTCCGGCCGGCTGTCCGTGGCCGGCATCGACCCGTCCCGGCACCGGGTCGAGCTGACCCGCCGGATCGGTGTGGTCTTCGGGCAGCGCACCACGCTGTGGTGGGACCTGCCGCTGCGCGACTCCTTCGACCTGCTGCGCCGGATCTACCGGGTCGACACCGACCGGCACCGCCGCAACCTGGCGGAGTTCACCGAGCTGCTGGGCCTCGGCGACCTGCTGGACACGCCGGTCCGCCAGCTCTCGCTCGGCCAGCGGATGCGCGGCGACATCGCGGCCGCGCTGCTGCACGACCCGGAGATCCTCTACCTCGACGAGCCGACCATCGGCCTCGACGTGGTCAGCAAGGGCCGGCTGCGGGAGTTCCTGCGCACCGTGAACGCCGAGCGCGACGTGACCCTGCTGCTCACCACCCACGACCTCCAGGACATCGAGCAGCTGTGCAGCCGGGTGATGGTGATCGACCACGGCTCGCTCGTGTACGACGGGACCCTGGCCGGCCTGCACGACGAGGGCTCGTCCTCGCGCACCCTGGTCGTGGACCTCGTCGACGAGGCGCCCCCGATCGAGGTGCTGGGGGCGGCGGTGGCCAGGGTCGAGGGTCCGCGGCAGTGGCTGACCTTCCCCGCCGGGGCCAGCGCGGCACCCGTGGTCGCGGCGGTCGCGGCGTCCTACGACGTGGCCGACCTGTCGATCCAGGAGCCCGACATCGAGGACGTGATCCGGCAGATCTACTCGCGCGGCTGAGCCGGGCTGTCACAATCGACCAGCGACACCTTCCAGGGGGACCAGTGACCGACGCAGACCTGATCGCGAGCCTGCAGCGCGCCGTCGAGACAGCACCCGAGGACGCGGCGCTGCGGCTCCACCTCGCGGAGCTGCTGGTGGCCGCGGACCGGGCCGTCGAGGCGGTGCCGCACGTCGCCCTGGTGCTCCAGCAGGACCCGTCCTCCGAGCGCGGCCGCACGCTGATGGCCACCGCCCTGGGCCGGCCCGCCCGACCGCGGACCGAGGAGACGGGGGTGCACGTCGAGCCCGCCGACATCGACCCCCCGGTGGCCCGGCCGCTGGCCGACCCCTTCGACTGGTCCGCCGCCGAGGAGGACCTCGGCGAGCTCGTGCCGCCGATGTTCGCGGACGGTGACGACGAGGAGACCGACGTGTCGCCCTTCGACGTCGAGGTGAGCGGGCTCGGCCTGGCCGACGTCGGCGGGATGACGGAGGTGAAGAAGCGGCTGGAGGCGGCCTTCCTGGCGCCGATGCGCAACCCGGAGCTGAGCCGGCTCTACGGCAAGAGCCTGCGTGGTGGGCTGCTGCTGTACGGTCCGCCCGGCTGCGGGAAGACGTTCCTGGCCCGGGCACTCGCGGGCGAGCTCGGGGCGCACTTCCTGGCGGTCTCGCTGGCCGACGTGCTGGACATGTACATCGGGCAGAGCGAGCGCAACCTCAAGGACCTCTTCGAGCTGGCCCGCCGGAGCGCGCCGTGCGTGCTGTTCCTCGACGAGGTCGACGCGATCGGCCAGAAGCGCAGCAACCTGCGGAACTCCTCGATGCGCACCACGGTCAACCAGCTGCTGCTCGAGCTGGACAGCGTCAACGGCGAGAACGAGGGCGTGTTCGTGCTGGCCGCCACCAACCACCCGTGGGACGTCGACGCGGCGCTGCGCCGTCCGGGGCGCCTCGACCGGACGGTGCTCGTGCTGCCGCCGGACCGGGAGGCGCGCGAGGCGGTCTTCCGGCACCACCTGAAGGACCGGCCGGTCGAGCGGATCGACGTACGCGCCCTCGCCCGGGCCACCGACGGCTTCTCCGGGGCCGACATCGCGCACGCCTGCGAGACCGCGGCCGAGCGCGCGCTGCTCGACTCCGCCACCTCCGGGACCGTCCGGATGATCGGCATGGACGACCTCACGGCCGCCGTCGCCGAGGTCAAGCCGTCGCTGTCGGCGTGGTTCGACACGGCCCGCAACGTCGCCCTGTTCGCCAACGAGGGCGGGCTGTACGACGACCTGGTCGGCTACCTGCGCAAGCACCGGATGCTCTGACCGCCGGCGACGCCATGGACGACAGCGGGTCGCTCGCCCGCGCGGAGGCGCTGGTGGAGCTGCGCCGCTACGCCGAGGCCGAGTCGGTGCTCGGCCACGTCCTGGCCGCCGGGCCGGACGACGACCGGGCCTGGTGCGTGCTCGCCCTGGTCCACGACGGCCTCGGCCACGCGGCGCGGATGCTGGAGGCCGCCAACCGCGCGGTCGCGCTGGCACCGGACCACGAGTGGGGACACCGGCTGGCCAGCATCGCCCTCGCCCGGCTCGAGCAGCCGGAGGAGGCGGTCCGGGCGGCCGCCGAGGCGGTCCGGCTCGACCCGCACGGCTGGCGCACGCACCTGCAGTACTCCCTCGTCGCCGCCCAGGTGCCGCGCCTGGCCCAGGATGCCTACCGCGCCGCCCGGCGGGCCGCCGGGCTCGCGCCGCACAGCTCGGACGCACACTTCGCCCTCGGCTTCGCCAGCGACGCGTGCGGCCGCCACGAGGAGGTCGCGGAGCACTACCGGGAGGCGCTCCGGCTCGACCCCCAGCACGTCAACGCCTTGAACAACCTCACGAACCTGCAGCCGCGCACCCGGCTCGGCAGCAGGGCCGCCGGGTACGCCCGGGCCCTGCGCGCCGACCCCTCGGCGGAGGTGCCGCGGGAGAACCTCGAGCTGATGGCCGGGCAGTTCCTGCTGCACCTGACCGGGCTGGCCGGAATGGCGCTGCTGGCCTGCGCCGTGGTGGGCGTCTCCGAGGACCTCCGGCACGGCCTCTCGCCGGGGCGGCTCCTCGTCGGCGCACTGCTGGTGCTCGCCGTCGCCGGCTACACCACGAAGGTGGTGCGCGCCGTGCCGGGCGGAGCG
>DASTGV010000421.1:0-2793 GCA_035718765.1 Nocardioidaceae bacterium | reverse complement strand
CTGCCTGCGGATGTCCCGCGGCCTCGCCGACCGGTACCCCGTCGCCCTGGTCAACTCGGTCAACCCGATGCGCCTCGAGGGGCAGAAGACCGCGTCCTTCGAGATCGTCGACTTCCTCGGCGACGCCCCCGACGTGCACGTCCTGCCCGTCGGCAACGCCGGCAACATCTCGGCGTACTGGAAGGGCTACAAGGAGTACGCCGCCGCCGGTCGGTCGACCCGGCTGCCCCGCATGCACGGGTGGCAGGCCGAGGGGGCCGCACCCCTTGTCGGCGGTGCACCGGTGAGCGACCCGGAGACGGTGGCCTCCGCGATCCGCATCGGGAACCCGGCCTCGTGGGTGCTGGCGGTCGACGCCGCGGAGTCCTCCGGTGGTCGCTTCCGAGCGGTCTCCGACGACGAGATCCTGCACGCGCAGCGCGAGCTCGCCGCCTCCGACGGGGTGTTCGTCGAGCCGGCCTCCGCGGCCGGTGTCGCCGGCCTCCTGCGTGAGGCCAAGCAGGGCACGACGTACGACGGGCAGCGGCTCGTGGTCACCGTGACCGGCCACGGCCTCAAGGACATCGACACGGCGCTGTCCACGTTCAGCGGGCTGGTCGACACCGTCGTGGACGCCGACGTCGACGCGGCCGCCGAGGCCGCGGGGCTGCGGTGACGACGTACGTCTCGGGACCGGTCACGGTCTCGGTCCCGGCCACCAGCGCCAACCTCGGTCCCGGCTTCGACGCCCTCGGGCTCGCGCTGGGTTACCGCGACGTGGTCACCGCCGAGGTAGTCGACCGCGCGGGCGTCGAGGTCACCGTGACCGGCGAGGGCGCGGCCAGCGTCCCCCTCGACGAGCGGCACCTGGTCTACCGGTCGATGTGCGCCGCGTTCGAGCGGATGGGCGCCCGGGTCCCCGGGATCCGGCTGACCTGTACCAACGTCGTGCCGCACGCGCGGGGGTTGGGCTCGTCGTCGGCCGCGATCGTCGCCGGCGTCAGCGTCGCGCGCGGGCTGGTCGGCGGCGGCTCCCTGCTGGTCGACGACGACACCCTGTTCGCGCTGGCCGCGGAGCTCGAGGGGCACCCCGACAACGTCGCACCCGCGATGTACGGCGGCTTCACCGTGGCGTGGCGCGAGGGGGACCGCTTCCGCGCCACCACGCTGGCCGTCGACCCGCGGGTGCAGGTCGTGGTCCTCGTGCCGCCCGACGGGGTCGAGACGTCCGTGGCCCGGGGCCTGCTCCCGGCGACCGTGAGCCACGCCGACGCGGCCGCGAACGCCGGGCGTGCGGCCCTGCTCGTCGCCGCCCTGGGCCGCCAGCCCGAGCTGCTGCTGGCTGCGACCGAGGACCGGCTGCACCAGGACCACCGGGAGCAGGCGATGCCGCAGACCCTCGCGCTGCTCCGGTCGCTGCGGGCCGACGGGCTGCCCGCCGTGGTCTCCGGCGCCGGTCCGACGGTGCTGGTCTTCACCGACACCCACGACCAGCAGGCGGTGGCGGACCGCGCCCCGGCCGGGTGGCGGGCGCTGGCGCTGCCGGTCGACCGCGACGGTGCCCGGGTGGCGCTGCCGGAGTAGCCACGGAATAGGTCCGCAACCCGCCGGTGTTGCATTCAGTGACACCGGGCACAGGCGGTAGTGCTATTCTGCGGGTGCGCCGGTGGTCGTGGTGCGTAGCACGCACCGCTCAGCGATCCACCAGGTCGCGAATTCTCTCCCGCACATCTCGCCCTGTGACGCGTCTCGGTGTCCGACGCCGGGGACGTCCCAGGTCGGAGCGCGTGGAACCACACTGATACGAGGCCGCCGGTTCAGCCGGATCGGCCCGAACGTGGGAAGGACCTCACGTGACGGAATCAACCATCACCACCCCTGCGTCGAACGCTGGGTCCACCGAGAGCGCCGACGCGCCGGTGGCGGGCGGCGCCAGGCGCCGGGCGGCCGGGCTCTCCGGCATGCTGCTCCCCGAGCTGAAGCAGATGGCGGGTGGTCTGGGCATCAAGGGCGTCGGCGGCATGCGCAAGAGCCAGCTGATCGACGCGATCAAGGCCGCCCAGTCGGGTGGCCAGTCCGGCAACCAGTCCGGCAACCAGTCCGGCGGTCGCGCCGCCGCCGAGGCGAAGGCCCCCGAGGCGAAGGCGCCCGAGGCGAAGGTGCCCGAGGCGAAGGCGTCCGAGGCGCCGGCTGAGTCCCGCGGTGAGACCCAGTCCCGCAACGACCGGAGCAGCGACCGCAGCGACAACCGCAACGACAGCCGCAGCGACAACCGCAGCGACAGCCGCAGCGACAGCCGCAGCGACAGCCGGGACCGCGGCGACAACCGGGACCGCGGGCAGAGCCCCGACGGCAACCGCAACGACAACCGGGACCGCGGGCAGGGCAACGACCGGACAGACAACCGCGGCGACAACCGGAACAACGACCGCGGCGACAACCGGGACCGCAACGACAACCGGAGCAACCAGGGCGGCGGCCAGGGCGGCACCCAGACCCGCAACGACAACCGGAGCGACAACCGGAGCGACAACCGGAACACCCGCGACGACGAGGGCGGCCGCCGCAACCGTCGCCGCCGGGGCCGTGACCGCGGCGACCGCCCCACCGACCGCAGCGGCGGGCGGGGCACCCGCAACGAGCCCGACACCCAGATCCTCGAGGACGACGTGCTCGTGCCGGCCGCCGGCATCCTCGACGTGCTCGACAACTACGCGTTCGTGCGCACCAGCGGCTACCTGCCCGGCCCGGACGACGTGTACGTCTCGCTCTCCATGGTCCGCAAGTTCGGCCTCCGCCGCGGCGACGCCGTCA
>DASTGV010000420.1:0-7164 GCA_035718765.1 Nocardioidaceae bacterium | reverse complement strand
TGGCCGGCGTGACCGGCCGCGCGGAGATCATGGACGCGGTGCACGTCGGCGGGCTGGGCGGGACCTACGGCGGCAACCCGGTCGCCTGCGCCGCGGCGCTCGGCGCCATCGAGACCATGCAGGAGCTCGACCTGGCGGCCCGGGCCCGCGAGATCGGCGCGCTGGTCACCCAGAGCCTGACCGCCATCGCGGACAAGCACGCCTGTGTCGGCGACGTCAGGGGCCGCGGCGCCATGATCGCGGTCGAGATCGTCGGCGCGGACGGTCACATCCCTGATGCCGTCCGCGCCGGCTCGGTGTCGTCCTACTGTCATTCGCAGGGGGTGCTGACCCTGACCTGCGGGACCTACGGCAACGTTCTGCGGTTCCTGCCGCCGCTGGTGTCCCCGGACGCGCTGCTCACCGAGGCGTTCGAGGTGGTCGCGGCCGCGTTCGACGCCACCGCCTGACCGGGTGGTTTTGCCGCGTTTCTCCGCGCGGACGGTGCCGGGATCTCTACTCTCGTGCCGTGCGGACCTGTGAGAGGTCCCACGGGAGAAGCACGGAGCAGCGCGCATGCGGGTTTCCCTGAGCGGGTCCGACCTGACCTTCACGATGGTCCGGCGGCTGGCGACCGCCGTCGTGGTCATCTTCGTGGTGCTCGGCTACCTCTACGGACCGGCCGCGTCACCCGCGATGCGCCACCAGGCCGTCAGCGAGTGCAACGACCACGCCGAGGGCAACTGGCGCAGCTTCCGGCTGTCCTGGAACGTCGGCGTCTACCCGCACTGGACCTGCTGGGACGCCAGCAAGCCGACGGAGAAGCCCGTCAGCCTCGGCTGGTGGACGAACCCCTTCACGAGCTGAGCCGCGTGACGACCTCGTCCAGGGTGGCGTGGTCGAGGGTGATGTTCGGGAAGCCGGCGAGGCTGCGCATCGGGAAGTTGCCGACCACCCGCTGGAGCTCCTCGTCTCCCAGCATCCCCGCGAGCCGGCCGTCGTCGCGGGTGCCCAGCACCTGGTGCAGCGCCGCGGCCCCCGCGGGGTCGGCCAGCCACTCCTCCAGCGAGGACATCGGGCCGAGCGCCGCGGCCGTCCGCGGGGCCTCCACGTGCACGACCTCGCCCAGCGGCAGGTCCCGCGACGAGGGACCCACCGAGATCCGGAACTCGCCCTCCTCCAGCACCCAGCCGTGCACCGTCTCGGACCAGAACGACAGGTCGCGGGCGCTCAGCTCGAACGTCGCGGTGCGGCTCTCCCCCGGCGCCAGGTCCAGCTTCACGAACCCCTTGAGCTCGCGCACCGGCCGGGTGACCGACGCCTCCCTGTCGTGCACGTAGAGCTGGGCCACCTCCTGCCCGGCCCGGTCGCCGGTGTTGGTGACCCGGCACGACACCGAGACCCGGAGGTCGCCGTCCGCGTGGCTGCCGCGCACGGCGACGGCCAGGTCGTCGTACGCGAAGGACGTGTAGGACAGCCCGTGGCCGAACGGGAACGACACCGGCTGCTCGAGCTTGTCGTGGCCGCGGTAGCCGACGAAGACGCCCTCGCCGTAGCGGACGTGGCCCGAGTCGCCGGGGAAGTTGAGGTACGACGGGGAGTCCTCGTGCCGCACCGGGATGGTCTCGGCGAGCCGGCCGCTGGGGTTGGCCGCGCCGAGCAGCAGGTCGGCGACGGCGCCGCCCGTCGCCTGTCCGGACAGCCAGCACTCGAGGATCGCGTCGGCGTCGTCCTGCCACCCGGAGGTGAGCACCGCGGAGCCGTTCGAGAGCACCACCGCCACCCGGCGGGAGACCCGGCGGACCGCCCGGAGCAGCTCGACCTGGGGCAGCGGCAGGTGCATGTGCGTGCGGTCGAAGCCCTCCGACTCCTCCGCGGCGGGCAGCCCGAGGAAGACCACGACGACGTCGGCCCGGCCGGCCAGCTCCACGGCCTCGTCGGCGAGGGCGCCGGGGTCGCCGGTGCCGTCCAGGGTGAACCCGGGGGCGAACGCCACCTCCACCCCGTCCGGTACGGCGGTCCTCAGCTCGTCGAGCGGGACGTCGACGCGGGTCGGGTTCACCTGGGAGCTGCCGGCGCCCTGGAACCGCGGCGTGCGCGCGAACTCCCCGAGCACCGCGACGGTCTGGCCGGGCTGCGGGGCCAGCGGCAGCAGCCCGTCGTTCTTCAGCAGCACCGCTCCCTCCCGGGCGGCGGCCCGGGCCAGCGCGTGGTGCGCGTCGCGGTCGACGGGGGTGTCGGGTCGCGCGTTCGCGAGCGCCCGGTCGACCAGCCGCAGCACCCGGGTCACGGCGACGTCGAGCACGGCCTCGTCGAGCTCACCGGCGCGCACCGCGTCGACGAGCGCCTTGTCGCTCCAGCCGAGCTGCGGCGGCATCTCCAGGTCCAGCCCGGCCCGCACCGCGGCGACCCGGTCGTGCACGGCGCCCCAGTCGGAGACGACCACACCCTCGAAGCCCCACTCGTCGCGCAGCACGGTGGTCAGCAGCCACGGGTGCTGCGACACGTGGGTGCCGTTGAGCCGGTTGTAGGAGCACATCACCGTCCACGGCTGCGCCTCCGTCACGATCCGCTCGAAGGCGGGGAGGTAGATCTCGCGCAGCGTCCGCTCGTCGACGTCGGCGCTGACCCGGACCCGGTCGGTCTCCTGGTTGTTCGCGGCGTAGTGCTTCAGCGAGGTGCCGACACCCTGGCTCTGCACGCCCTGCACGAACGCGGTGCCGAGGACGCCGGAGAGGTACGGGTCCTCGGAGAAGTACTCGAAGTTGCGGCCGCACAGCGGTGACCGCTTGATGTTCACCCCGGGGCCGAGGAGCACCGCGACCTCCTCGGCCTGCGTCTCGCGTCCGAGGGCCTCCCCGACGCGGCGTACCAGGTCGGTGTTCCACGACGAGGCCAGCGAGCACGCGGTCGGGAAGCAGGTCGCCGGGTTGCTGCCGCCCAGCCCCGCGTGGTCGGCCTGGTCGGGCTGCTTGCGCAGGCCGTGCGGCCCGTCGCAGACCATCAGCGCCGGCACCCCGAGCCGTTCGACCGGCGCGGTGTGCCAGAAGTCGGAGCCCAGGCACAACGCCGCCTTCTCCTCCAGCGTCAGCGCGGCCAGGATTCCCTCGACGTCCAGGTGCTCACCCATGCACCGACCTTAGGGCGTTTTGGTCGACTCTGCGTCCGCGTGCGCGGCCTTCCCAACACGCCCTCGGGCCTCAGTCCCGCTGGCCCCAGGGGCTGCCGTACTCCGTGAGCAGGTCCAGGAACGGCACCGCGTCGAAAGCCTCGGGGCCGAGCACCCCGCTCCCCGACCAGGTGCCGGCCGCGAGCAGCTCGAGGGCGACGACGGGGTTGACCGCGGTCTGCCAGACCACGCACTGGTGGCCGTACTCGCGCATCGACCACTCGTTGTCGACCACGTGGTAGAGGTACGTCGACCGCGGCTCACCGTCCTTGCCGGTGCCGGTGACCTGCAGCCCGGCGCAGGTCTTGCCGCGCATCCGGTCGCCGAGCGTGGCCGGGTCCGGCAGGCAGGCGGCGACCACGTCGCGGGGGCTGACCTCGACGCCGGCCACCCGCACCTTCTCGGTCCGGTCGAGGCCGAGCTTGTGCAGCGTCTCGAGGACGCCGATGAACTCCGACCCGAGGCCGTACTTGAAGGTGGCCCGCCGCGCCTCCACCCAGCGCGGCATCAGGAGCACCTCCTCGTGCTCGACGTTCACGCACTCGACCGGGCCGATCCCCTCGGGGAAGTCGAACACCTCGGGCTCGCTGAACGGCGCCGTGGTGAACCACCCGCGCTCCTTCTCCCACACGACCGGCGGGTTCAGGCACTCCTCGATCGTTGTCCAGATCGAGAACGACGGCGCGAAGTCGTAGCCGTCGACGGTGAGGTTCGCGCCGTCCCGGACGCCGAGCTCGTCGATCTCGCTGAACAGGTGGTCCGCGGCGTACCGCGCGAAGACGTCCGACAGCCCCGGCTCCACGCCGATGCCGCACAGCGCGAGCCGGCCCGCGTCGGCCCAGCGGTCCTGCTGGGCGAACTGGTCGTCGCCGAGCTTCACGCCGGTGTGCTGGTAGGGCTCCTCGGGATGCGGCTTGGACAGGCTCATCGCCATGTCGAGGTAGTCCGCACCCGCACTGAAGGCGCCCTCGAAGATCGGCATCACGAAGCGCGGGTCCACCGCGTTCATCACGTGCGTGATCCGGTGCTCACGCACCAGGTCGGCGACGGACGAGGCCGACGACGCGTCGACCCGGGCCGCGACGAAGCGGGGGTCGATGGCGGCCCGCTCCGCCCGGGCCAGCTCGTAGTCGGCGATCACGAGGGTCTCGTAGAACTTGCGCCTCTGCGCGATGGCCGCGAACGCTCCGCCGACGCCGCCGGCGCCGACCAGCAGGATCCTCATGTGGTCTTCACTGGCCGATGTAGGACATCACGTGCTTGATGCGCGTGTAGTCCTCCAGGCCGTACATCGACAGGTCCTTGCCGTAGCCGCTGTGCTTGAAGCCGCCGTGCGGCATCTCCGCCACGATCGGGATGTGCGTGTTGATCCAGACGCAGCCGAAGTCGAGGCCCTTGGCCATCCGCATGGCGCGGCCGTGGTCCTTGGTCCACACCGAGGACGCGAGGCCGTACTGAACGCCGTTGGCCCAGCGCAGCGCCTCGGCCTCGTCGGAGAACTTCTGCACGGTGATCACCGGGCCGAAGATCTCGTCCTGGATCACCTCGTCGTCCTGGTGCAGGCCGGAGATGACGGTGGGGCTGTAGAAGAAGCCCTTGTCGCCCTGGCGGTTGCCGCCGATGTCGATGCTGGCGTGGTCGGGGAGCCGGGAGACCATGCCGGAGACCCGGTCGAGCTGGTTCTGGTTGTTCAGCGCGCCGTAGAGGACGTCCTCGTCGGGCTGTCCCGTCTTGGTGTTCCTGGCCTGCTCGGTCAGCGCCGCGACGAAGTCGCCGTGCACGCCAGGGCCGGCGAGCACCCGGGTGGCGGCGGTGCAGTCCTGCCCGGCGTTGAAGTAGCCCGCCATGGCGATGCCCTCGGCCGCCGCCTCGATGTCCGCGTCGTCGAAGACCACGACCGGCGCCTTGCCGCCGAGCTCGAGGTGCGCACGCTTGAGCTGGGCGGCGGCGGAGCCGGCCACCTCCATGCCCGCGCGGACCGACCCGGTGATCGAGACCATCTGCGGGACCGGGTGCTCGACGACGGCCCGGCCGGTGTCCCGGTCGCCGCAGACCACGTTGAACACGCCGGGCGGCAGGAACTCCTGGGCCATCTCCGCGAACAGCGTCGTGGAGGCCGGCGTGGTGTCCGACGGCTTGAGGACGACGGTGTTGCCGGCGGCCAGCGCCGGGGCGATCTTCCAGACCATCATCATCAGCGGGTAGTTCCAGGGCGTGACCTGGCCGACGACGCCGATCGGCTCGCGGCGGATGCTCGACGTGTGGTCCTTCATGTACTCGCCGGTGGCGCGGCCCTCGAGCACCCGCGCGGCGCCGGCGAAGAACCGGATCTGGTCGATCGCCGGAGGGAGCTCCTCGTCCGCGGTGAGCTGGAGCGGCTTGCCGGTGTTATGCGACTCCACCCGCACGAACTCGTCGGCGCGGGCCTCGAGTGCGTCGGCGATCTTCAGCAGCGCCCGCTGCCGCTCGGATGGCGTGGTGTCGCCCCAGGTCTCGAACGCGGTCTCGGCGGCCCTCATCGCCCGGTCGACGTCCTCCGCCTTCGACGCCGGCGCCGCGGCGTACACCTCGCCGGTGGCCGGGTTGACCAGGTCGTACGTCGAGCCGTCGGCGGCGTCCACGGCCTCGCCGTTGACGATGTTGCGGAATCTCAGGTCGGCCATCGAAGGATCACTCCTGCGTCGCGGGTGGGTCGGTGGGCCGAGCCTACCGACGGCACGACGAAATCGGTACGCCCACGGGGTGAGGAACGACGGATTCCACCTCCGGAACCGGTCAGAGCCGTCGTTTCCGCCCGTCAGGCGCGGTAGACGGCGCGGCCGTCCACGTAGGTCGCGACCACCCGGGTGGCGCCGATTCCGGCCGGGTCGCCGGTGAACGGGTCCCGGTCGAGCACGGCCAGGTCGGCCAGCCGCCCGGGCGCGAGCACCCCGGTCTCGTCGAGGTGGTTCACGTAGGCCGAGCCGGAGGTGTAGGCCGCGAACGCCTGCTCGACGCCCAGCGCCTCCCCCGGCAGGAACGGCTCCCCGGGTCGCTCGGGGTCGACCCGGTTCACCGCCACGTGCAGGGCGGCCAGCGGGTCGGGCGTGCTGACCGGCCAGTCGCTGCCGGCCGCGAGCCGGGCGCCGGCCCGGGCCAGCGACGCGAAGGGGTACTGCCAGCCGGCCAGCTCCTCGTCGAGGAACGGCAGCGTCAGCTCGGTCATCGCCTCGTCGTTGACCGCCCACAGCGCCTGCATGTTCGCGGTGACGTCGAGGTCGGCGAACCTCCGCCGGTCGGCGGGCGCGACGACCTGCAGGTGCGCGACGTGGTGACGGCCGCCGGACGGCCCGTTGGCGCGCCGGGCCGCCTCGAACCCGTCGAGCGCCTCGCGCACGGCCCGGTCCCCGATCGCGTGCACGTGCACCTGGAAGCCCTCGGCGTCCAGCCGGGTCACGGCGTCGCGCAGCACGTCCGGGTCGACGAACGACAGCCCGGCGTTGTGGGTGTGCCCGCCGCAGCCGTCCCGGTACGGCGTGGACAGGCCGGCGGTGTAGCTCTCGACGACGCCGTCCTGCATGACCTTCACCGAGCCGGCGTCCAGCCGGCCGACCGTGTACGCCGTTCGCCGCTCCAGCAGTCGCTCGACCTGCTCGAGGCCGGCGTCCCGCTCCCACCACAGCGCACCCCGGACGCGGGCGGTGAGCCGGTCGGCCCGCACCGCGCGGAGGTAGGCCGGGGCCGGGTCGGCGTGGCCGGCGTAGTCGCCGAGGATGGCGTCCTGCCAGGCGGTGACGCCGAGGGAGTGGAGGTACCCCTGCGCGACGAGCAGGCCCGCGTCGAGCTCCTCGTCGCTGGTGGGCGGGACGTGCCGCTGGACCAGCGCCATCGCCCCTTCGTGCAGCGTGCCGGTCGGCGTACCGTCCGCACCGCGCTCGATCCGCCCGTCGGCGGGGTCCGGTGTGCGCGCGTCGAGGCCGGCGAGGCGCAGCGCCGCACTGCTCACCCACGCGCCGTGGTGGTCGCGGTTGAGCAGG
>DASTGV010000419.1:0-4531 GCA_035718765.1 Nocardioidaceae bacterium | reverse complement strand
AACCGGAGGTAGGACGCCTCGAGCGGGCCGCTGGTGAACAGGACGAACGTCGGCGGCTCGGTCGAGGCCTGGGTGCCGAACAGGATCTTCGGCTGCTTGCCGCCGCGGACCGGGTGCGGGTGCTCGGAGACCAGCCGGCCCAGGAAGGAGTTCAGGGCACCGGTGCCGACCCGGGTCGACCAGCCCTCGAGGGCGGCGTCCAGGGCGGGCACCAGCCGGTCGACGTGCCAGCCGGTGCGCGCGGTGATGTTGACCCGCGGCGCCCACTGCACGCGCACCAGGTCCCGCTCGACCTCGCGGTCGAGGTAGTAGCGGCGCTCCTCGTCGACGAGGTCCCACTTGTTGAACGCGATGACCAGCGCCCGGCCGGCCTCGGCGACCGCGGTGATGATCCGCAGGTCCTGCTCCGAGATCGGCTGCGAGCCGTCCACGACCATCACGCACACCTCGGCCCGCTCGATGGCGGTGTTGGTGCGCAGGCTGGCGTAGTACTCGTGACCGGAGGCCTCCTTGACCCGCTTGCGCACGCCGGCGGTGTCGATGAACCGCCAGGTGCGCCCGCCGAGCTGGATCAGCTCGTCGACCGGGTCGACGGTGGTGCCGGCGGCGTCGTCGACGACCGCGCGGTCCTCCTTGGCCAGCTTGTTGAGCAGCGAGGACTTGCCGACGTTGGGGCGGCCGACGATCGCCACGCGGCGGGGGCCGCCCACCTCGCCGTACGACTCGGGCGGCGGCTCGGGCAGCGCGGCCAGGATCGCGTCCAGCATGTCGCCGGAGCCGCGGCCGTGCAGCGCCGACACCGGGTACGGCTCGCCGAGCCCGAGGTTCCACAGCCCGGCGGCCTCGGCCTCGGTGCGCTGGTCGTCGACCTTGTTGGCGGCGAGGATGACGGGCTTGCCGGACTTCCGCAGGACCTTGACGACCGCCTCGTCCGCGTCGGTGATGCCGATCGTCGCGTCGACGACGAAGAGCACAGCGTCGGCGATGGTGACGGCGACCTCCGCCTGGGCGCGGATCCGCTCGGCGAGGCCGCGGGCGTCCGGGTCCCAGCCGCCGGTGTCGACCACGGTGAAGGCGCGACCGTTCCAGGTCGCGTCGTAGGAGATGCGGTCGCGGGTCACGCCGGGGACGTCCTGCACCACGGCCTCGCGGCGGCCGATCATCCGGTTGACCAGGGTGGACTTGCCGACGTTGGGACGGCCCACGACCGCGAGGACGGGCACCGCGGCGGGCGCTCCGGTGCTCTCGTCGGGAACGGGTTCGTGCTCGGTCGTCATGTTCGGTCCTTCGTGCGCGGGGCCCGGAGGTCGAGGTCGTCCGGGTCGACTCCCGGGATCGGCCCCGGGAGCGGGCGGCCGGTGAGGGCCATGGCGTCAACGAGGTGAGCGACGAGTCTGTTCCGCAGGTCGGCGGCGGTACGTCGTACCTCCGCCTGGGTCCGGGGCCAGGAGTGCTGCTCCAAGTAGACCGGAGCGCCGTACACGAAGTCGAATCGGGCGCCGCGCGGGGGTACCGAGTCGACCCCGCCGCCGCGCTCGCGCGTGCCGAACATCACCAGCGGTACGACGGGCGCGCCGGTGACCAGCGCGAGGTAGGCCACGCCGCGGTGGAACACCCGCAGCTCCCCGTCCCCGCGGCTGCCCTCGGGGTAGACGCCGACCACGCCCCCGTCGCGCAGCACCCGGACACAGTCCTTGACGGCCCCGAGGTCCACCTCGTGCCGGGCGAGCGGGACCTGCCCGACCGCCCGGAGCAGCGTGCCGGTGTGGCCGTCGAACATCTCCTTCTTGGTCAGCACGTGCACCGGCCGGGGCGTGAAGGCGGCCATCAGCGGACCGTCGAGCAGGCCGATGTGGTTCGAGGCGACGATCGCGGCCCCGAGCGGCGGCACGTGCTCGGCCCCGTGCAGGCGGATGTCGTAGCGACCGGAGAGGACCGTCCGGGCGACGGGCCGCAGTGCCCGCAGCAGCCGGTGCGGCGGGTGCACCGCGTCGAGCGTGCGCGGCAGGTCCAGGTGCTCGAGACCCCCGCGTGGTCTCACGGCTCGGCGGTCTCCTGCACGGCGTGCACCAGGGCCACCACCTGGTCGACGACCTCGTCGAGGGTGAACGGCGTGGTGTCGATGTGGTGCGCGTCGTCGGCCATCGCCAGCGGGGACGTCACCCGGCCGGAGTCGAACCTGTCGCGGCGCAGCAGGTCGGCCTGGGTCGCGGCCACGTCGGTGCCGGCCTGCTCGGCGCTGCGCCGGGCGGCCCGGGCCGCCGGGTCGGCGGTGAGGTACACCTTCACCGCGGCGTCCGGGGCGACCACGGTGCCGATGTCGCGGCCCTCGACCACGATCCCGCCGTCGCCGATGATGTCGCGCTGCTCGCGCAGCAGCCGCTGCCGGATCTCGGGGACCGCGCTCACGGCGCTCACCGCGCTGGTGACCGCCTGCTCGCGGATCGGGCCGGCCACGTCGACGCCGTCGACGGTGATCGTGGGCGCCTGCGGGTCGCTGCCGGACACCAGCAGGGGCGCGTCGGCCCGGGCGGCCACGGCCGCGGAGTCCTCGACGTCGACGCCGTGCGCGAGCATCCACCAGGTCATCGCGCGGTACATGGCGCCGGTGTCGAGGTAGCGCAGGCCGAGCCGGACGGCGACGCCCCGCGCGGTGCTCGACTTGCCCGACCCGGACGGACCGTCCATCGCGACGACCACACCCACCAGCTGTCCCTGCCTTCCTCATCGAGCCTGCGACGACCGGTGCAGCCTACCGGTGGGCGGTCCAGCCCCGTTCGCCGAGCGAGGCCAGGAGGTGGTCGACGTGGTCGCTGGCGACGGTCAGCTCGACGAGGCCGTACTCGCGGCCCGGGTCGTGGTCGATGCGCAGGTCCTCGACGTTGACACCGATCTCGCCGGTGTCGGCCAGCAGCCGGGCCAGCTCGCCGGGGTGGTCGGGCACGGCGACGAAGACCGTGGTCTCCGCGCGGGACGGCCCGCCGTGCTTGGCCGGGATCACGGCCGTCCCGGCGACACCGCGGTCCAGCACGCCGGCCAGCCGGGAGCGGTCCCCCTCGGCCAGCGCACCCAGGAGCGCGTCGACGTCGTCGCGGACCTCGCGCAGCAGGGCGGTGAGCGCGACGGTGTTGGCGGTGACGATCTGCTCCCACAGCCCGGGGTCCCCGGCGGCGACCCGGGTGACGTCACGCACGCCCTGCCCGGACAGGGCGAGGTGCTCGCGGGGCGCGTCGGCCAGCCGTCCGGCCGCGACGGCCGCGAGCAGGTGCGGCAGGTGCGAGGTCCGCGCCACAGCCTGGTCGTGCTCCTCGGGGGAGAACGTGACCGGCGTGGCCCCGCACAGCCGGGCCAGCTCGGTGACCGCCTCGACGGCCTCCGGCAGCGCCGCCTCGTGCGGGGTGACCGCCCACGGCCGGCCGTCGAACAGCGAGGCCGACGCCGCGAACGGCCCGGACCGCTCGCTGCCGGCCATCGGGTGGCTGCCGACGTAGCGGCCCAGGTGCTCGGGGGTCAGGTCGCGGACCGCGGCGAGCGGGGCGCTCTTCACGCTGCCCACATCGGTGACGACGGCGTCGGTGCCGCGCAGGGCCTCGGCGACCTGCTCACCGAGCTGGTCCGGCGGCACCGCGACCACCACCAGGCGGGGCGGGGTCGCCCCGTCCTCGACGTTGGCGGCGCCGAGACCGGTCGCGATCCGGAGGTTCTCGGCGCTCACGTCCCGCAGAGCGACGTCCACCCCGCGGCGGCGCAGCGCGAGCCCGATCGACGTACCGAGCAGGCCGGCGCCGACGACCAGCACCGGTCCGTCACTCCTCATCGAGCACCTCGTGGACCCGGGTGAGGTCGCGGCGCAAGGTGGCAGCGCCGTGCAGGTAGACGTGGGTGATGTCCGAGCGCGGCAGGTCGGTCTCCACGTGCGCGAGCATCCGGACCACCCGCGGCATCGACCCCTCGATCTCGAGCTCGCGGGCGCAGATCAGCGGCACCTCGCCGAACCCGAGCCGCCGGGCGGCGTAGGCGGGGAACTCCGAGACCAGGTCGCTGGTGGCGGTGAAGATCACGCTGATGAAGTCGTCGACGGTCAGCCCGTTGGCGGACATCACGTCGAGCACCATCTCGGCGACCCGCTCGAGCATGTGCTCGCGGACGTCGTCCTCGAGCTGGGTGGCTCCTCGTACGGCGCGCACTGACACGCGGGCCACCCTAACGACTCGGCGGGTCAGAGCCTCGCGGCGTCCAGCAGCACACCCAGCTCGTCGAGCGTCAGCTCGCGCAGGGCGCCGCGCTTGAGCCCGCGCAGCAGCACCGGGCCGATCGCGGTGCGGGTGAGCTTCCGGACCGGGTGGCCGACCTCGTCGAGCAGCCGGCGCACGATCCGGTTGCGGCCCTCGTGGATGACCAGCTCGACGATGGAGCGGTCCGCGCCCGTCGACACCACCTTGGCGGCGCTCACCTCGACCGGGCCGTCCTCGAGCGTGACGCCGGCGAGCAGCCGCTTGAGGGTCGCCCTCGTGACCACGCCGTCGACCTC
>DASTGV010000418.1:0-3681 GCA_035718765.1 Nocardioidaceae bacterium | reverse complement strand
GGGACCCGGCTTGCCGCGGGACTCGCGCAGCGACTGCGGGCCCGTGTAGGAGCCGGGCTCCGCGGCGGTGGCGGCGTACAGGGTCGGCTCGGCACCGGCCCGGGGCGACTGGAAGACCAGCTTGAGGAACAGCGGGGCGAGCTGCTTGACGCCCGGGATCGAGCCGAGGCCCTGCTCGCTGGTGACCAGGCCGGTGGAGGCGACGCCGGGGTGGGCGGCGGTGGAGGTGAGCGAGACACCCGCGAGCGAGGCGCGCCGCTGCAGCTCGAAGGCGAACAGCAGGTTGGCCAGCTTGGAGTTCCCGTAGGTCGGGGCGGGGCTGTAGCGCCCGGCCGGGTTGCCCTCGACGACGTCGGCGCGGCCCTGGTGGTGCGCGATCGAGGAGACGGTGACCACGCGGGACGCCGGTGCGGCCAGCAGCGCGGGCAGCAGCCGGCCGGTGAGCGCGAAGTGCCCGAGGTGGTTGGTGCCGAACTGCAGCTCGTGGCCGTCGGCGGTCTCCCGGTAGCGCGGCGGGCTCATCAGGCCGGCGTTGTTCACCAGCAGCCCCAGCGGACCGTCCCAGGCCTCCGCGAACTCCTGCACCGAGGCGAGCGAGCCCAGGTCGAGCCGGGCCACCCGGACCGTGCCCGCGGCGCCCTCGCGCATCTGCGCCGCCGCGGCCTCCCCCTTGTCGAGGCTGCGCACGGCCAGCGTCACGTCGGCCCCGTGCCGGGCGAGCTCGGCGGCCGTGTGCCACCCGATCCCGGAGTTGGCGCCGGTGACGACGGCCGTCGTACCGGCCAGGGACGGGATGTCGGACGTGCTCCACGCGTAGGCAGACATGCTGTGAGCCTACGAACCGCCCGAAACGTCAGCCCTTGCGGGGTTTGCGCAGCACCACCACGGACCGGTCGGCGACCTCGAACTCGATGCCCGGCAGCAGCGGCGGCGCGTCGTCGAAGAACGACACGCTGCCGGCCTCGTCGTCGTGGGTGTCCAGGGCGACGACCCAGCCCTCGCCGTACACCTCGTCCGGGATCGTGAACGGGATGGTCTTCTCGCCGGCGTTGAAGGCGATCACGAACGAGTCGTCGTACACGGGCTCGCCGCGCCGCCCCGGCTCGGGGATGCCGTCCCCGTTGAGGAACACCATCAGCGCCTTGGACTCGCCGTCGGACCAGTCGGACCCCTGCATGTGCTCCCCGGCGGGGGTGAACCAGGCGATGTCGGCGACGGCGTCGTCCCCGGCCCGGGTCACCTCGCCGGCGAAGAACCGGCGGCGACGGAACACCTGGTGGTCGTTGCGGAGCTTGACCACCCGCTTGGTGAAGGCGAGCAGCTCCTCCTGCCAGTCCTCGAGGTCCCAGTTCATCCAGGACAGCTCGTTGTCCTGGGCGTAGACGTTGTTGTTGCCCTGCTGGGTGCGCCCGAGCTCGTCGCCGTGGAGGATCATCGGCACGCCCTGGGACAGCAGCAGCGTGACCAGGAAGTTGCGCTGCTGGCGGGCCCGCAGCGCCTGGACGGCCGGGTCGTCGGTCGGTCCCTCGACCCCGCAGTTCCAGGACCGGTTGTGGCTCTCGCCGTCGTTGTTGCCCTCGCCGTTCGCCTCGTTGTGCTTCTCGTTGTAGGACACGAGGTCACGGATCGTGAAACCGTCGTGGGCGGTGACGAAGTTGACCGAGGCGATCGGCTTGCGGCCCGAGTGCTCGTAGAGGTCCGAGGACCCGGAGAGCCGGGATGCGAAGTCGCCGACGGTGCCGGGCTCGCCGCGCCAGTAGTCGCGGACGGTGTCGCGGTATTGCCCGTTCCACTCGGTCCACAGCGGCGGGAAGTTGCCGACCTGGTAGCCGCCGTCGCCGACGTCCCAGGGCTCGGCGATCAGCTTCACCTGGCTGACGACCGGGTCCTGCTGGACGAGGTCGAAGAACGCCGACAGCCGGTCGACCTCGTGGAACTGGCGGGCCAGGGACGAGGCGAGGTCGAAGCGGAAGCCGTCGACGTGCATCTCGAGGACCCAGTACCGCAGCGAGTCCATGATCAGCTGGAGCACGTGCGGGTGCCGCATCAGCAGGGTGTTCCCGGTGCCGGTGGTGTCGTAGTAGTGCTGCTTGTCGTCGTCGACGAGCCGGTAGTAGGCGGCGTTGTCGATGCCGCGGAAGGCCAGCGTCGGCCCGAGGTGGTTGCCCTCGGCGGTGTGGTTGTAGACCACGTCGAGGATCACCTCGATGTCGGCCTCGTGCAGCGCCTTGACCATCGACTTGAACTCCTGCACCTGCTGGCCGCGCTGGCCGGTGGCGGAGTAGGCGTTGTGCGGCGCGAAGAAGCCGATCGTGTTGTAGCCCCAGTAGTTCGACAGTCCCTGGTCCACCAACGTGGTGTCCTGCACGAACTGGTGCACCGGCATCAGCTCCACCGCGGTGACGCCGAGGTCCCGGAGGTGCTCGATCGTGGCCGGGTGGGAGATGCCGGCGTACGTCCCGCGGATCTCCTCGGGTACGCCGGGGTGGGTCATCGTCAGACCCTTGACGTGCGCCTCGTAGATGACCGACTCGTGGTACTCGTGCTCGGGGTGCCGGTCGCTGCCCCAGTCGAAGAACGGGTTCACGACCACCGACAGCATGGTGTGGCCGAGGCTGTCGTGGTCGTTGAAGGTGCGTCGCTTGTTGAACTTGTAGGAGAACAGCGACTCGTGGCCGTCGATCTGGCCCTCGACCGCCTTGGCGTAGGGGTCGAGCAGCAGCTTCGCGGGGTTGCACCGGTGCCCCTGCTCGGGCGCGTAGGGCCCGTGCACGCGGTAGCCGTAGCGCTGGCCGGGCTGGATGCCCGGGATGTAGGCGTGGTGCACGAACGCGTCCGTCTCCACGAGCTCGACCCGTGTCTCGGTCCCGTCGTCGGCGATCAGGCACAGCTCGACCTTGTCCGCGACCTCCGAGAAGAGCGCGAAGTTGGCCCCGGCCCCGTCGTACGTCGCGCCCAGGGGGTACGGACGTCCTGGCCAGATCTGCATGCAGCTCCCTCTCCTCGCCCGGGTCAGCACCCGGGGCTCGCCTGAACGGTACCCACTGGCGGTGACCGGTGCTGTCAGGTGACCCGTCCGCGGTCTCCTACACCCCTGGCCAGGGAATCGGTCCGGAATTGACCCGAATGAACCATGTTCGGGTGATCTGCGGCTTCGTACCCTCGGTGTCTCACGGATGTCTTGGGGGAGGACACACGATGCGACGACGCGCCTGCACACTGCTCACCACGGCCCTGCTGGTCCCGGGCACACTCGCCGGCACGCTGGCCGGGGCGGGGCCGGCCCAGGCGGCCGACGCCAGCCTGTTCCACCCGTACACCACCTACGAGCCCCGCGCGGAGGCCGAGGGGGTGGCGATCGGCGACGTCACGGGCGACGGCCGGGCCGACGTGCTGCTGACCACCGGATCCAGCCAGACCCAGGACACGTCCGACACCTGGAGCCTGTGGGTGTACCCGCAAGCCGTCGACGGGACCCTCGGCGCTCCCGCGCAGATCCGCACGGGCGCCCCCTACGGCAGCTCGATGGTCGTGAACGTCGCCGACCTCGACGGGGACGGCGACCTCGACGTGCTGGTGTCGACGAGGAACGGCGTGCTCGCCTACCCCCAGGGCCAAGGCGGCCTCGGCTCCCCCACCACCGTCCCGGTCCCGGAGGCGCGCGTCCACGAGGTCGCGGAC
>DASTGV010000417.1:0-6874 GCA_035718765.1 Nocardioidaceae bacterium | reverse complement strand
GCAGGGCGTCGCGCTCGCCGCGAAGATGCTCGGCATCCACGCGACCGTGTTCATGCCCGAGGGCGCGCCGATCCCGAAGGAGAAGGCCACCCGCGGGTACGGCGCGGACGTCCGGTTCCACGGCCACAGCGTCGACGACGCTCTGGTGGCGGCCAAGGCGTTCGCGGCCGAGACCGGGGCGGTGCTGATCCACCCGTTCGACCACATCGACATCGTCACCGGTCAGGGCACGACGGGCCTGGAGATCGTCGAGCAGTGCCCGGACGTGCGCACGGTCGTGGTGCCGTGCGGCGGCGGCGGCTTCCTCGCCGGCATCGCCACCGCGGTCAAGGCGCTGCGCCCGGACGTGCGGGTCGTCGGGGTGCAGGCCGAGGGCGCCGCGGCGTACCCCGCCTCCCTCGCCCAGGGCGCCCCCGTCGCCCTCTCGTCGATGCACACGATGGCCGACGGCATCGCCGTCGGCTGCCCCGGACAGGTGCCGTTCACCGCGATCCAGCACTATGTCGACGACTTCGTCACGGTCAGCGAGGAGTCGATGTCCCGCGCGCTGCTGATGTGCCTCGAGCGCGCGAAGCTCGTGGTCGAGCCCGCCGGCGCGGTCGCGGTCGCCGCGATGCTCGACGACCCCACGGCGTTCGAGACGCCGGCGGTGGTGGTGCTCTCCGGCGGCAACGTCGACCCGCTGCTGCTGATGCGGGTGATCCGGCACGGCATGGCGGCCGCCGGCCGCTACCTGTTCTTCCGGTGCCGCATCCCCGACGTGCCCGGCGGTCTGGCGCGGCTGCTCAACGAGCTCGCCGGCGTCCAGGCCAACGTCCTCGACGTGGTCCACGAGCGGACGTCCGCGAGCCTGCACCTCGACGAGGTGGAGGTGCAGCTCCAGGTCGAGACGCGCGGGGTGGAGCACGCCGAGCGGGTGCTCGCGCACCTGCGCGACTGCGGGTACACCCTGACCACCTGAAGGCGGCCCACGACGACGAACGGCCCGCGGTGCGCACACCGCGGGCCGTCGTACGTCGTGACGGGTCAGCCGGTGAAGGGCACCGCGTCGAGGATCTCGACCTCGAGGGTCTTCCCGTTCGGCGCGGTGTAGGGGACCGTCTCGCCCTTGCGCTTGCCGATGATCGCGGAGCCGAGCGGGGACTGCGGCGAGAACACCTGCAGGTTCGTGGTGTCGGACATCTCGCGGGCGCCGAGCAGGAAGGTCTCGGCGTCCGCGTCGGAGTCGCCGGCGAACTTGTAGGTGACCTGCATGCCGGGCTCGACGATGCCGTCGTCGGCCGGGGTCTCGCCGACCTCGGCGCGCCGCAGCATGTCCTCGAGCTGGCGGATCCGGGCCTCGGCCTTGCCCTGCTCCTCGCGCGCGGCGTGGTAGCCGCCGTTCTCCTTCAGGTCACCCTCGTCGCGGGCCGCGCTGATCCGCGCGACGATCTCGCTCCGGACGGGGCCCTTGAGGTTCTCGAGCTCCGCCTGAAGCTTGTCGAAGGCGTCCTGGGTCAGCCAGATGGTGTTCGGCTCGCTGCTGGCCTGGGTCACGGTGGAGTGCTCCTGTGCTTGTCGGGGACCGGGTGCGCGCACACGCGTGCCACGCCGGTCTTTGAGGCAAGTGAAGAAGTCTACCAACGACGCCCGGCGCTCCCCAATCGTTCAGCGAGCCTGCTTCTGACCGGGGGCCGTGCAGCCGACCAGGTCGACCGTGGTGGCGCGGCGCTCGGTGCGCACCGACGACGAGACCGTCGTGCTGGGGTCGGGACCCTTGACCGGGACCGTGAGCTCGCCCACGACCGAGTGGTCGTCGGCGTACGCGCGCAGCAGGCAGGACGCGGTGACGTCGGCGTCGCGGCGGACGACGGAGAACCGGGCGACCACCGCGTGCTGGCCGTCGACCCGGAAGCCGACCATCTCCGAGGTGACCTGCGGGCGGCCGTGGAAGGAGATCACCCAGGCCAGCCAGGCCAGGCCCGCCACCGCCAGCACCGCGACCAGCCCGACCACGAGCGGACGGCGGCTCCGCGATGGAGCGCCGTAGCGCTCGGCCAGGTCGGTCACGCCTTCATCGTAGGAGGGCCGCCGCGCCCCGGGTCTGCTGCGGGTCGCTCGGACGCCCGGCCGGCGGCGTTCTCGTCGGTCGACGTGGCTCCGCCACGCCTTACCTCCTCGGCCCGGTCGGACGAACGCCCGATTCGCCCTCGCGACGACCGCGGGCCCGGCGGCCCTCCTAGGATTGCCCCCATGCTGCGTCTGATGCACGTCCACGCCCACCCTGACGACGAGTCGAGCAAGGGCGCGGCCAGCACCGCCAAGTACGTCGCCGAGGGCGTCGACGTGCACGTCGTCACCTGCACCGGCGGCGAGCGGGGGTCGATCCTCAACCCCAAGATGGACCGCCCCGACGTGCTCGAGAACATCAGCGCGATCCGCCGCGAGGAGATGGACCGCGCCCGCGAGATCCTCGGCATCCGGCAGGACTGGCTCGGCTTCGTCGACTCCGGCTGGCCCGAGGGGGACCCGAAGCCGCCGCTGCCCGAGGGCTGCTTCGCGCGGGTGCCCGTCGAGGAGGCCGCCGAGCCGCTGGTGCGGCTGATCCGCTGGTTCAAGCCGCACGTGATGACGACGTACGACGAGAACGGCGGCTACCCGCACCCCGACCACGTGATGTGCCACCTGGTGAGCGTCGCGGCGTTCGAGGCCGCCGGCGACCCGGACCGCTACCCCGACGCGGGGGAGCCGTGGCAGCCGCTGAAGCTCTACTACCACCACTCCTTCCACCGCGAGCGCACGCAGGCGCTCCACGACGCGATGGTCGCCCGCGGCCTCGACTCGCCGTACGCCGAGCGGCTGGCCGAGTGGAAGCCGGACCCGGTGCACGCCGCCCGGATCACCACCCGGGTGCCGTGCGCGGAGTACTTCCCGGTCCGCGACCAGGCGCTGCTCGCGCACGCGACGCAGATCGACCCCGACGGTGCCTGGTTCGCCTGTCCGCTGGAGGTGCACCAGGAGGCCTGGCCCACCGAGGACTACGAGCTGGCCCGCAGCCTGGTCGAGTCCGAGACCCCCGAGGACGACCTGTTCGCCGGCGTCCGTGAGCTGGTTGAGACACTGGGAGCATGAACACGCTCGCTGCCGTCCTGCCGCTCGCCGCGAAGGACCCGAGCCCGCTCGACGTGAACCCGCTCTGGTACTGGTTCGGCATCTTCGTCTTCCTCGCGGTCGCGACGGTGCTGCTGTGGCTGAGCCTGCGCAAGCAGCTGAAGAAGATCGACTTCGAGGTCGAGCCCGACCCGCCGAAGCAGCGGGAGCAGCGGGACCAGCCGGGCAACGGCGCCCGGCCGTCCCGGTCCTGAGCCGGTCCTGAGCCGCCGCCGAGGCCCCTCGGACGGCGGGCGCCGGACCCTCGTCCCGAGGGGTCCGGTGGCCCGTGAATGCCCGAATCAACAATCTGCTTAGCCCACTGTTGACGCCGCTGCCCGGCGGATCGATGGTGACGTGACAACCGTCACATCGCCGTCGGTCCGCGAGCGAGGAGCAGCGCATGCAGGTCCCGGCCCCGTTCGACTACGAGAGAGCCACCAGCGTCGAGCACGCCATCGCGCTGCTCGAGCGCCTCGGTGAGGAGGCCCGGCTGGTGGCCGGCGGGCACAGCCTGATCCCGATGATGAAGCTGCGGCTGGCCAACCTCGAGTACCTCATCGACATCAACGACCTGCACGACGAGCTCGGCTACGTCCGGGTGGGCGTCGACGAGGTCCGGATCGGGGCGATGACCCGGCACCGCGAGCTCCTCGAGTCCGCGGAGCTCGCCGCGCTGTTCCCGATCTTCGCGGACGCCGAGGCGGTCATCGCCGACCCCGTGGTCCGCAACCGCGGCACCATCGGCGGGTCGCTCTGCCAGGCGGACCCCTCGGAGGACCTCTCCGCCGTCTGCACCACGCTCAACGCGTCCTGCGTCATCCGCGGTGCCGGCGGCGAGCGCAGCGTCACGATGGAGGAGTTCTACCGCGGCCCCTACGAGACCGCCGTCGAGCACGGCGAGATCCTCACCGAGATCAGGATCCCCGTGCGGCCGAACGGTTCGAGCGCCTACGCCAAGGTCGAGCGGCGCGCGGGGGACTGGGCGGTCACCTCCGCGGGAGCCGCCGTCTGGATGGACGGCGCGGTGATCTCCGACGCCCGGGTCGGGCTGGCCGCGGTCGGCCCGAACACCACCGGCATCCCCGCGATCTCCGAGGCGCTGCGCGGCCAGGAGCCGTCCGACGAGCTCTACGCCCGGGCCGGTGCGATCGCGGCCGAGAGCTGCTCGCCGGTCACGGACAACCGCGGCTCCGCCGACTACAAGCGGCATCTTGCCGACGAGCTGACCCGCCGCACCCTGCGTACGGCGGTCGCCCGGATCCAGGCCGGCGTGGCCGGCGACCAGACGAGGAGCCAGTGACATGCAGGTGTCGATGACCGTCAACGGGGAGCCGGTGACCCGCGAGGTCGAGGGCCGGATGCTGCTCGTGCACTTCCTGCGCGACGAGCTCGGGCTGACCGGGACGCACTGGGGCTGCGACACCAGCAACTGCGGCACCTGCGTCGCGTGGATGGACGGGGAGCCGGTGAAGACCTGCACGGTGCTGGCCGCGATGGCCGGCGGGCGTGAGGTCCGGACCGTGGAGGGGCTCGAGCAGGACGGCGTGCTGGACCCGATCCAGGAGGGGTTCATGCGCTGCCACGGCCTGCAGTGCGGCTTCTGCACCCCGGGGATGCTGATGACCACCCGGGCCCTGCTCGACCGCGACCCCGACCCCAGCGAGGAGACCATCCGGGAGGCGATCTCGGGACAGATCTGCCGGTGCACCGGCTACACCACGATCGTCCGCTCGGTGCAGTGGGCGGCGGCCCACTCCCGGACCGAGTCAGCGGGGAGCCCCTCATGACCGTGGTCGAGGGTCCCGAGGACCTGGAGCGCGCCGACAACGACCAGCACCCCGTCGGGCACGGCCGGATGCTGCGCAAGGAGGACCCGCGCTTCATCCGGGGCATGGGCAGGTACGTCGACGACATCCAGCTCAAGGGCATGCTGCACCTGGCCATCCTGCGGTCGCCGGTGGCGCACGCCACCCTCGTCAGCATCGACACCAGCGCCGCGCTGGCGCACCCCAAGGTGAAGGCCGTCATCACCGGCGCCGACCTCGCCGAGAAGGGCCTGGCGTGGATGCCGACGCTGTCCAACGACGTGCAGGCGGTGCTCGCCACCGACAAGGTCCGGTTCCAGGGCCAGGAGGTCGCGTTCGTCGTCGCCGAGGACCGGTACTCCGCGCGCGACGCCCTCGAGTTGATCGACGTCGAGTACGACATCCTCGAGCCGGTCATCGACGTACGGAAGGCCCTGGCCCCCGACGCCCCGGTGATCCGCACCGACCTCGAGGGCAAGACCGACAACCACTGCTTCGACTGGCAGACCGGCGACGCGGCCGCGACCGAGGCGGTGTTCGCCAAGGCGGACGTCGTCGTCAGCCAGGACATCGTCTACCCACGGGTGCACCCGGCCCCCATGGAGACCTGCGGGTGCGTGGCGGACTACGAGCGGGTCAGCGGGAAGCTGACGCTCTGGACCACCAGCCAGGCACCGCACGCGCACCGCACCGTCTACGCCCTCGTGTCCGGGCTCCCCGAGCACAAGATCCGGGTCGTCTCGCCGGACATCGGCGGCGGGTTCGGCAACAAGGTGCCGATCTACCCCGGCTACGTCTGCGCGATCGTCGCGTCGCTGGTGCTCGGCAAGCCGGTCAAGTGGATGGAGGACCGCACCGAGAACCTGGTCAGCACCGGGTTCGCCCGCGACTACGTGATGCGGGGCGAGATCGCCGCCACCAAGGAGGGCAAGATCCTCGCGATCCGCACCAACGTGCTGGCCGACCACGGCGCCTTCAACGGCACCGCCGCGCCCATCAAGTACCCCGCCGGCTTCTTCGGGGTGTTCACCGGCAGCTACGACCTCGAGGCGGCCTACTGCAAGATGACGGCCGTCTACACCAACAAGGCGCCCGGCGGGGTCGCGTACGCGTGCTCCTTCCGGATCACGGAGGCGGTCTACCTCGTCGAGCGGCTCGTCGACTGTCTCGCCTACGACCTGAAGGTGGACCCCGTCGAGCTGCGGCTGAAGAACTTCATCCAGCCCGACCAGTTCCCGTACACAACCAGGACGGGCTGGGTCTACGACTCCGGCGAGTACGAGCGGGCGATGCAGCTCGCGCTGGAGATGGCCGGCTACGACGAGCTGCGCAAGGAGCAGGAGGAGAAGCGCGCCCGGGGCGAGCTCATGGGCATCGGCGTCGCGTTCTTCACCGAGGCCGTCGGCGCCGGCCCCCGCAAGGACATGGACATCCTCGGCCTCGGGATGGCCGACGGCTGCGAGCTGCGCGTGCACCCGACCGGGAAGGCCGTCGTACGCGTGTCGTGCATGAGCCAGGGCCAGGGGCACGAGACGACGTTCGCGCAGATCGTCGCGGAGGAGATCGGCATCCCACCGGACGACATCCAGGTGGTCAACGGCGACACCGACCAGACGCCGTTCGGCCTCGGCACCTACGGCAGCCGGTCCACGCCGGTGTCGGGCGCGGCCGCCGCGATGGTGGCGCGCAAGGTCCGCGACAAGGCGCAGATCATCGCCTCGGGGATGCTCGAGGTGTCGGTCGTCGACCTCGAGTGGCAGAAGGGCTCCTTCCACGTGAAGGGCGACCCGACCCGCTCGGTGACCATCCAGGACATCGCGATGCGGGCGCACGGGGCGGGCGACCTGCCGGAGGGCATCGAGGGTGGCCTCGAGGCACAGGTCTGCTACAACCCCGAGAACCTCACCTACCCGTTCGGCGCCTACATCTGCGTCGTC
>DASTGV010000416.1:0-8503 GCA_035718765.1 Nocardioidaceae bacterium | reverse complement strand
CGCGCAGCTCCGGGCCGTCGTTGTTGCCGAAGACCCCCACCAGCCGAGGGCTGCGGGCGTCGAGCTCGTCGAGCAGCGCCACGTCGACCCAGTCGCCCGCGTGCACCACCACGTCCGCGTCGCCGACGGCGCGCCACAGCTCGTCGGGCAGCCCTCGGGCCCGCCGCGGCAGGTGGGTGTCCGCCATGAGCACCAGCCGCAGCGCCGTCATGGTCCCGGCGTACCCAGGTCGGCGCGACCGATATCCCCAGCCCTCCCGGGTAGTCCGTGACGTTCTGGTCGAAAACCGGGCCGGATTTGAGCCATTCCGTCACGGACTACCCCGGCCGGGGTCCGAGGGGCGGTCACCCGGGGCATGGCACCGGCCGCGTCAGGAGTGTCCGGTTCGGGAGAGGGCCCGGCGCGACGGCTGCGTAAAAGTTGAGATTCCGGAGATCGCGGCACGCATTGTCCGACTTCCGGAGGGGTACAGGGTGTCGATCGATCCACCCAAGACAAGGAGCACCCCACCATGGTCGTCCTCGGACTGATCCTGCTCATCATCGGACTGGTCGCCGGGATCTCGATCCTGACCACCATCGGAATCATCCTGCTGATCGTCGGCCTGATCCTGAACTTCGTCCCGATCGGCGGCAACCGTCGCCGGGTGTTCTAGCCGGCTGACACGACTTCTCGGGCCCCGGCGCGCGACGCGCGCCGGGGCTTCGTCACGCCCTGACGGCCGGGCCCCCGGAATGCGGGCGGGGCACCCGGGTACCGGCGCGTCATGAAGCACATCGAGCGCACCATCACCGTGGACAAGCCCGCGGAGCGGGTGTGGGAGTACCTCTCCGACTTCCGCAGCACCAACGACTGGGACCCCGGGACCGTGCTGACCGAGCGCACGTCGGGAGACGGGGGAGCGGGTACGACGTACCGGAACACCTCGAAGTTCCTGGGCCGGGAGAGCGAGCTCGAGTACACCGTCACCGAGGTCGTGCCCGGCCGCCGCATCACGCTCGAGGGCCGCAACAAGAGCGTGACCAGCCGCGACACCATCACCGTGGACCCGACCCCGGCCGGCGGGACGGTGGTCACCTACTTCGCCGAGATGGAGCTGCGCGGTGTTGCCGCGGTCGGGACCCCGGTCCTGGACCTGCCGCTGAAGAAGCTCGGCGACGACGCGAAGCGGTCCCTCACCCGCGCGCTCGACCGGCTCTGAGCCGGACCCACCCGCACCCCGGAGCAGCCCCGGTCGGGGACCCACCGGCCGGGCATGATGACTGGAAGACCTCGCACCAGGAAAGGCGTTGCACCCCTCATGAGAGCCATCGGAGCGACAGAGTTCGGCGGTCCCGAGAAGCTGCAGGTCCTCGACCTGCCCGAGCCGCACCCGGGCCCGGCCCAGGTGCGGATCCGGGTGCACGCAGCGACCGTGAACCCCACCGACAGCGGGCTGCGCAGCGGGCGCTACCGCGACCGCCACGCCGACCAGTCCGGCCCCTTCATCCCCGGGGCCGACGCCGCCGGCGTCGTGGACGAGGTGGGTGAGGGCTCGCGGTGGCAGGTCGGCGACCGGGTCGCCGCGGTCGTGGTGCCCTTCCGCCCCGCCGGGGGCGCGTACGTCGACGAGCTGGTCGTCCCCGACGCCTCCGTGCTGCGGCTCCCCGACGACGTCGACTTCCCGGCCGGGTCGACCTTCCTGATGAACGCCCTCACCGCGCGCCTGCTGCTCGACAAGCTCGGCCTGAGCCGCGGGCAGGTCCTCGCGGTGACCGGGGCCGCGGGTGCGTTCGGCGGGTACGTCGTACAGATGGCCAAGGCCGACGGGCTGCGGGTCGTCGCGGACGCGGCGGAGAAGGACGAGGAGCTGGTGGCCAGCCTCGGCGCCGACCACGTGGTCCGGCGCGGGGACGACGTGGCCGCGCGGATCCGCGAGGTCGTGCCGGACGGCGTCGACGGGCTGGTGGACGGCTCGGTGCAGGCGGACCTGCTGGTGCCCGCGGTGAAGGACGGGGGCGTGATCGGGTCGGTCCGCGGCTGGTCCGGCGAGCTCGAGCGCGGCATCACCGCCCGTCCGGTGCTGGTCTACGACTCCGTCGAGCGCGACGACCTGATCAAGGGGCTCGAGGAGCAGCTCGCGCAGGGCGTGTACACGCTCCGGGTCGCCCAGGTGCTGCCCGCCGAGCAGGCCGAGCAGGCGCACCGCAAGCTCGAGGCCGGCGGCATCCGCGGCCGGCTGGTGCTGGACTTCTCCTGACCCGCTCCGGGGTAGTCCGTGACGAAATGGCTGAGATCCGGCGATTTTTCAGCCAGAACGTCACGGACTACCCGGGAAGGCCGGCCTCGACCAGGGCGACCGCCGCCGCCAGGTCGTCGGTGAACGGCCGGTCGGCCCTCTCCTCGTCCAGGACGGCGGCCGCCGCGTCGTACACCGTGCGGACCCGCGTCGCGGGGAGCCGGTCGGGGTCCATCCGCAGGGCCCGGACGGCGGCGATCAGCTCGCAGCCGAGGACGACCGGGGCCAGCTCGACCATCTGCTCGCTCGCCCAGACCGCCTGCGTCGAGAAGCTCGCGTGCTCCTCCAGCCCCAGCGAGACCGACGCGTGCCCGGTGGAGACCGGGCTGGTGAGGATCCGGGCCCGGGCGAGGGCGTCCTGGGCGAGGTACTCCAGGATCATCACCCCGGAGCTGCCCGCCGGCCCGGACGCCAGGAACGCCGGCAGCCCGGTCAGCGACGGGTTGATCAGGGCCGAGAGCCGTGCGGCGGACAGCGCGATCACCGGGTACGTCGCCTGGCGCAGCGCGTCGAGCGTCGCCGAGAGCCGGGCCGTCACGAAGCCGCCGTGGTGCAACGGGGTGCCGTCGGTGGTGACGAGCGGGTTCTCCGTGGAGTCGTCCACCTCGACCCGGACCGCCTGCTCGGTGGTGACCAGCGCGTCCACGAACGGTGCGTGCACCTGCGGCACCGTCCGCAGCGCGAACGGGTCCTGCACCCGGGCCGGCACCCAGTCCGCCGGGTCGAGCAGGGCCATCAGCCGGCGCGCGACCGCCTGCTGCGACGCGTCGGGACGACCCGCGTGCACCCGCGGGTCGAACGCCTGCAGGGAGGCCTGCAGGGCCACCGCCGACAGCGCAGTCACCTTCTCCGCGGCCTCCGACAGCAGCGCGAGCCGGCGGTGCACGAGCGCCGCGGTGGCCAGGGTGAGGGCGTTGCTGGACATGAACGGCAGCGCGTCCCCGTCGTCGACCGCCGCCGGCGGGGCGCCGCCGGACCGCCACGGCCGCTCGCCGACGAGCGTCAGCCCGAGCTCCGCGAGCGGCACCAGGTCGCCGGTGCCGATCGAGCCGAACCGGTGCAGGTCGGGTACGGCGCCCCCGGCGATCGCCGCGCCCAGCGAGGACGCGAGCCCGGCGCTGACCCCGGACCGGCCGGAGGTGATCTGGTGCAGCCGGATCGCCATCGCGGCCCGCGCGGTCGCGTCGTCGTAGGTCCCGCCGAAGCCGGTCGCGTGCGAGCGCCACAGCCGCAGCGCGTGCGAGGTCCCGTCGCTCGGGGTGATGTCGGTCGGCACCGTGCGCAGTGCACCGACACCGGTGGTCAGGCCGTACACCGCGCCGGACCGGCCGGCCATCCGGAGGTGCTCGCTGGCCAGCGTGATCCGCTCCACCGACGCGTCGGTCAGCTCGACGGGTGCCGGACCGCCCTGCATCGCCCAGGAGATCAGGTGGTCCAGCGACATCCGGTCCGACATGGCACCAGCATGGCCCAGTGCGGGACGTGCATGACGAAGGGCCCCGTCCTCCTCGACGGGGCCCTTCGCGTCCGGTGGCCGGCAGGTTCGACCACCCTGCGGCGTGGTGCTACTTGGTGTCGGTGATCGTCAGTGTCATGTCGGCGGCGGCACCGGCGTACAGCGACGTCAGGATGTAGGCGGCACCGGACGGGATGGTGCCCGCCTCGTCGGCCGACTCGGTGGCGTAGGACGCGAGCTGCACGCAGTCGGCGTCGTAGATGTACACGTCCGCGTCGACGGCGGTCGCGCCGGCCGTGAGGCTGAAGGCGTGCTGGCCGTCGTCGGCCTCACCCTTCAGCACCGACACGTGCCCGTCGGAGTCCTGGCTGGCCGGCGGGACGGTGCAGGTGTTCTCCAGCTCCGTGCCCACCACGCCCGGCGAGACCACGTTGGCCGGGTTGCCCGCGGCGATCGTGAACTGCTCCGTGACCGGCGGGTCGAGCGGCGGCGGGGGCGGCGGGGTCATCCCGGTCACCGTGCTGCTGAACACCTGGATGTCACCGACCTGGACGTTCGTCTTCGTGTTCCCCTGCGGCTCGTCCGCCCAGAAGCGGATGTAGCCCGCCTTGGTCGGCTTCGGCAGCGTGAACGTCTTGTAGTGCAGGTCGGGGACCACCGGCCGCGGCGCCTGGTAGCCGAAGGCGTCGGTGCCGCCGACGGACTGCGTCCTCCAGTTCACGCCGTCCGTGCTGGTCTGCAGCGTGAAGCTCTTCAGCCCCTCGAACCGGCTGCTCGTGTACGCGCTGACCTGGACCTTGTCGATGGTGGCCTCCTTGGCCAGCTTGATCACCGCGTTGCTGCCCTTGGTGGTCTTCCACGAGCTGGCCTCGGTGTCGTCCATCGCCGCGCCGGCGTCGCCGGTCACGGAGGTGGCCCCGAACGTCTTGGAGGCGAGGTTCGGCGACAGCGACAGGTTCTTGGTGAGGGTCTGGCCCTTGGTGACCACGACCCCGTCGAAGGTCCTGGAGCCGAAGCCCCGCGCCTGGACGGTGACCGGGTACGTCGCCTGGGTGGCCGTGATTCGGAACGTGCCGGACGGGCCCGTCGTGGCGACCGGGGTGGCCCGGGCCTCGAAGCGGCCGAGCATGATCCGGGCGCCCTCGACCGGCTTGCCGGTGGAGGCGTTGTAGACGGTGCCGGTAACCGTGCCGTTGAGGTCCGGGTTGCGGTTGTCGAAGCCCGGGACGCCGTCGGTGTCGTTGCCGCCGGTCGGGTCGGACTCGGAGACGGTGTTGTGCGCCGAGAGACCCATGCCGCGCTGGGCGAACACGGAGTACACCGTGTCGACGAGCGTGTCGAAGTCGTCGCGGGCGTGGTAGCGGTTGTCGAGCGCGGTCATGATCGCGGTGCGCTCGTCGAGCATCGACGGGTCGTTCGGGCTCAGGGGCATCGCGTCGGTGACGAGGTGCTCGCTGATGTCCGAGCCCTCGGTCTCGCCGTACCTCGCGACCAGGGCCTTGCGCATCTGCCACAGCGTCGCGGTCCAGATCTCGCCGTCGGCGTGCACCTCGGGCCCGACCAGGTCGTAGCCGATGTCCCCGAAGGTGGTCGGGTTGTCGTCGTAGGCCCAGTTGCGGATGCCGCGCGACTTGTTGCCGGTCACGTAGCCGCCGAGCACCGAGTCCTTCTGGTAGCCGTCGCGGTGCAGGTGGTCCAGGGCGTACCAGTCGCCCCAGCCCTCGCCCATGGACCCGGACTGGTGGGTGCCGAGCGCGTTGTCCTCGGTGCCGACGTAGCGGTTCGAGAGGCCGTGGGAGTACTCGTGCTGGATGACGCCGGCGTCCAGGTCGCCGTCGGCGCACGGGCCCTCGAAGGCGTCGTCGATCGGCTCCCACAGGAACATGCCGCTCCACGGCGGGATGCCGTCGGGCAGGGTGAGCATGTAGGCGTTGTCGCGGCCCGTGTACGTCGGGTCGCCGCCGGACAGCGCGCCGGCCTGGACGAGGCCCTGGATGGCGTCGCCGCCCATGCCGTCGCTGCCGTGGTTGTTCACCTGGAAGTTGCCGGCGGACTCGGTGAAGCCGAGCTTGTAGTACTCGTCGTGGATCCGGTTGTGCTGGTAGAAGAGGTTCGTGCTCGCGGCCTCCTGGTCCTGCGGGTAGGACGTCGGGTCGCACTTCGAGGTGCCCCAGTGGTCGGCGAACACGTAGTCGAACTGCCCCGTCGGGCTCACCGGGCGCGGTCCCTGGTCGGCGGGGACCTCGAAGTTCGACCAGTTGGCGTGGGCGTTGGCGTTGTTGCCGAAGGTCGTGATGCCGGTGCCCAGGACGCCGGTCGGGTCGACGTACCCGTCCGGGGACTCGGGCGTGGCGTCGAAGGAGACGTGCCGCGGCTGGCCGCCGGCCGGGGCGCCGGGGTAGTTGTCGTAGATCGTGCCGCCGGTCTCGTGCTGCACCAGGCCGGCCTTGTAGAGCTGCTTGCCGGTCTCGGCGTCGACGACGACCTGGTAGGCCTCGTCGAGCTTCTGCACGAACAGCACGGAGTACGCCGCGCGGGCGCCGTCGGCGGTCGGGAAGGCGACCTTCTTGACGTACGACGAGCCGGCGAACGGGCCCTTCCCGAAGACGTCGTAGCCGGCCCGGGTGCCGGTCTTCGACGCGACGAAGGTCAGCGCGTTCGCGAGCCGGCCGGCCACCCCCTGCAGGGCGTCGGCGGACGAGAGCCTGAACGAGCCGAGCAGGCTGCCGGAGCGGACGGTCTCGCCGGTGTAGCTGAGCACCGAGCCGTCCTTCTGCACCGCGAGCCCGAGGGATCCGCCGCGGGCGGCGGCGACCCCGTCGAAGGTCTGGACGAGCTGCACGACGTGGGTGCCGGTGCCGGGGAGCACGTGGTCGCGGCGCAGCTGGAGCGCCGAGATGTCCGCTGCGGAGAGGCCGAGCGCCGCCTGGTGGGCGGAGAGCCAGGCCTTGGCCACGTCCACCGCGCTGCCGGACGCGGGGCCGGACAGCGTCCGGCCGAGCGCCGGCGTGATCGTGCGGGGGGTGCCGAAGCGGGCGTCCCAGGTGGCGCGGGCGCCGGGGCTGGCCTTGATGATCGCGGAGACCGCGTCGGCCTGGGACTGGGTCGGCTTGGTGATCGCACCGACCCGGCTGTCGACGGCCTCTGTGTCGGCCGAACCGGCGGAGGTGGGGGTGCTGGTGACGGCAGCGGCGTCGGGGGTGAAGCCCAGGGCGGCGAGCGCCGCCGCGGCCGTGGCCGCTGCCAGTACCTGCTTGGTGCGGGATGACCGCATGCTCGGTACTCCTTCTCGGAGAGGGCCCGGATGGCTGGTCGTCCGGGCGATGCCCCCTCAACGAGACAACGTGGGTCAGGTCACGCTCGGCGCCTCACGGGGCCGGGGAGGCCACCTCGACCGGGTTGCTGCGCAGCTGCCGGCGTCGCCGCTGCCGGTACCGCAGCGACTCGGCGGTGAACAGCACCAGCGCCAGCCAGATCAGCCCGAACCCGACCCAGCGCATGGCCGGCATCGGCTCGTGGAAGAACAGGATGCCGAGCAGGAACTGCACGGTGGGGGTGACGTACTGCATCAGCCCCAGTGTGGACAGCGGGATCCGCGTCGCCGCGCCGCCGAAGGCCAGCAGCGGCAGCACGGTCACGACCCCGGTGCCGACGACCAGCGCGACGTGCCCGGGACCGTTCGAGGTGAACGTCGAGGCGCCGGTCGCGGTCAGGAACACGATGTAGCCCAGCGCCAGCGGCGAGACGACCAGGGTCTCCACGACCAGGCTCTCGACGGCTCCGGCGTTCGCCTTCTTCTTGGCCAGCCCGTAGCTGCCGAAGGAGAAGGCCAGGACCAGCGCCACCCAGGGTGGCCGGCCGTACTCCACGGTCAGCGCGACCACGGCGATCCCGGCCAGCGCCAGGGCCGCCCACTGCAGCCGGCGCAGCCGCTCGCCGAGCACCACGACACCGATCAGCACCGAGACCAGCGGGTTGATGAAGTAGCCCAGCGACGTCTCCACCACGTGGTGGTGGTTGACGCCCCAGATGTAGGTGCCCCAGTTGACGGTGATCAGGACGGCCGCGACGGCGAGCACCCGGCGGGTACGGCGGTCGGCCATCGTCGCGCGCAGGGTGTCCCGCTTGCGGAGCACCAGGACGACGCCGAGCATCACGACCAGCGACCAGAAGATCCGGTGCGCCAGGATCTCCACGGCGCCGGATGGCTCGAGCAGGGGCCAGTACAGGGGGAAGAACCCCCACATCGTCCAGGCCGTCAGGCCCAGCAGCACTCCGCGTCGTGTCTCGGCCACCGCCCCAGGCTACGGGACCTGTCAGGGGTCATCGAGGGGTTTACCACTGACTGAAACGCCGAGGCGTCCCGTTCTGCGGCCAGAGGAGCGGCGAGGCGTCCCGTTCTGCGCAGAACGGGACGCCACGACGGGGTCGGCGGCGCAGAACCGGACGCCTCGGCGGGGTCAGACGACCGTCCAGGTGTCGCCGGAGCCGAGCAGCCCGGCGAGCGCGGAGGAGCGGTCCCCGGTGCCCTGGCTGGCGGTCTCGATCTGCTCGCGGGCGAGGTCGTCGTAGGTCGGCTGCTCGACCTGCCGGAAGATCCCGATCGGCGCGTGCGCCAGGACCCCGGCGTCGGTGAGCCGGGACAGCGCGAAGGCCGTGGTCGGGTCGCTCGCGTGCGCGTCGTGGACGAGCACGTCGGCCGGGTCGGGGTCGTCGACGATCCGCACGCCACCGGTGGCCGGGTCGCGGACCACGCCCCGCTGGCCCTC
>DASTGV010000415.1:0-10343 GCA_035718765.1 Nocardioidaceae bacterium | reverse complement strand
GCGACACCATCGACATCGCCGGGATCGGGGAGAAGCCGGCCACCCGGTCCGGGCCCCACTTCCGGATCGTGTGCACGTAGGCGGCCGCGATCATCTCGGTGGCCTCGTCCCACGTGGCGCGGACCAGGCCGCCCTTGCCGCGGGCGGACTTGTAGGCCTTGGCCCGCAGCGGGTGGTCGACCACGTGCGCCCACGCCTTCACCGGGTCGCCGCCGTGCTGCGACTTGGCCTCGCGGTACATCTGCAGCAGCACGCCGCGGACGTAGGGGTAGCGGACCCGCGTGGGCGAGTAGGTGTACCAGGAGAACGCGGCTCCGCGGGGGCAGCCGCGGGGCTCGTAGTCGGGGCGGTCCGCACCCGGCGACGGGTAGTCCGTCTGCTGGGTCTCCCAGGTGATGATCCCGTCCTTGACGTAGACCTTCCACGAGCACGACCCGGTGCAGTTCACCCCGTGCGTGGAGCGCACGACCTTGTCGTGGCTCCACCGGTCCCGGTAGAAGTCGTCGGCGTCCCGGCCGCCGGTCCGGTGCAGCGTGCGCAGGTCGTCGGACACCTCGGCGCGCGTGAAGAACCGGCGGCTGCGCACGAGAGCCTCGTTCAGCGCACCGTCCAGCCCTGGGGGTCCGCCCCGATCGCTGTGGTGGTCACCCTCCGGCCGGACCTCCGTGCTCACGTGGTGGCTCCTCCTGGTCGGGGTGTCGGGGTCGCGGGTCGGACCGGTGCCGCCGTGGTCCCTCTGCTCGCGGTGCGGCGCACGACGGTCAGGGTCAGCACCAGGGTCAGTGCGGCGGTCACCGCGAGCAGCGCCAGGCCGAGGGAGTAGGACGCGGTGCGGCCGTAGATGTAGCCCATCAGCAGCGGAGGCACGAAGCCACCGAGCCCACCGGCGGCACCCACCAGACCGGTGACGCCACCGACGCGGGCGGGTTCGGTCACCCTGGCCACGAGGGCGAAGGTCGCACCGCTCCCGGCGCCGAGCGCGGCCGCCATCGACAGGAACGCGACCGTGCCGACCGGCTGCAGCAGCGGGGTGGTGGCCGCGACACCGGCGCCGGCCATCACGACGGTGTAGCCGCCGGCCAGCACCGGGACCGGCCCCAGCCGGTCCGAGAGCCACCCGCCCACGGGCCGCATCAGCACCGCGACGACGACGAACCCCGCCATCCGGTTGGCCGCGTCGGCCGGCGTGAGCCCGTAGGCGGTCTTGAGGTACGCCGGCAGGTAGACCGAGAACGCGACGTACCCGCCGAACGCCACGGCGTAGAGGATGCAGGCCTGCCACGTGATCGGGAGCCGCGCGGTGGCCACCAGCCGGGCGCCCAGGGGCGTGGTCGGCACGGTGCGGCCGGGCGCGTCCCGCAGCACCAGCCACGCGGCGACCGCGTAGACCGCCAGCACGCCGGCCGTGATCAGGAAGGGGGCCTTCTCGCCGACGTTGGTGTAGAGCTTCACCGTGGTCAGGGCGCTGATCGCCGTGCCGCCCATGCCGGCCCCGAAGACGCCGACCGCGAGCCCACGGCGCTCGGGCGGGAACCACGCGTTCACGAACGGCACCCCCACCGCGAACGCGGTGCCGGCGATCCCCAGGAAGAAGCCACCGACCAGGAGCATCGCGTAGGAGGACAGCGCCACGAACGCGATGAACAGGATGGGCACGATCGTCGCGGCGGAGACCAGGGGGAACATCACCCGTCCGCCGAAGCGGTCGGTCAGCGCACCGACCACGATCCGGCCCAGGGACCCGACGACCACCGGGACGGCCACCAGCAGCGCGACGTCGGACTCCGAGAGCGGCCCCAGCGTGCCCTGCTCCCGGAACAGGGGTCCGAGCGGGCTCAGCAGCGCCCAGGCCCAGAAGTTCAGGGCGAACCCGAGGGTGGCCATGAACAGCATCAGGCCGCGTGAGCGGCCTGATGCGTGTGCGGTCTCGCGGCTTCCCGCTCTCGTCCCGGTCGTGCTCACCCTTCGCCTCCACCCGTCCGTGGGCGCCTATGTTGCCCACAAGAACTGTTGCGACGAAAGGGGCAATCCCACAGGGGCCGAAGGTCCCGTCGGCGCGCGCGAAGGTCCCGCGCGGGCGAGCCGCGGGCTCAGACCAGCCGGGAGAGCGCGTCCTCCACGGCCCGGTGGAACGTCGGGTAGGCGTAGATCATCGACCGCAGGGTGGCCGTGGGGACCTCGGCGTGCACCGCGGTGACGAGCATCCCGAGCACCTCTCCCCCGCTCGGGCCAACGGACGTCGCCCCCACGAGCACACCGCGGTCGGCGTCCTCGACGAGCTTGATGAACCCTTCGCCCTTGGCGATCCAGCCGCGCGTGGACGAGGCGAGGTCCGTCGTACCCACGCGGATGTTGAGTCCCGCGGCCCGTGCCTGCTGCTCGGTCATCCCGACCGAGCCGACCTCCGGGTCGGTGAACGTCACGTGCGGGACGGCGGTGTACGACGCCTCGGGGCCGTCCTGCCCGAGGATGTCGCGCGCGGCGATCGCGGACTGGTACATCGACATGTGCGTGAAGGCGCCCTTGCCGGTGATGTCGCCGATCGCCCACAGGCCGTCCCCGGCACGCATCCGGCCGTCGGTCTCGACCGCCCGGGCGGACGGGTCGAGGCCGACCGTGTCCAGACCGAGGTCGGCGAGGTTCGCGCGGCGGCCGGCGGCGACGAGCAGCTTGTCGGCCTGCAGCGTCTGGCCGTCCACGACGACCTCGAAGTGCCCGTCGGCGTAGGACACCGACGAGATGGTCGCCCCGGCCAGCACCTGGATGCCCTCGCGGCCGAACACGTCCGCGACCAGCGCGCTGGCCTCGGGCTCCTCGGGCGCCAGGATCCGGTCGGCCACCTCCAGCACCGTCACGCGCACCCCGAAGCGCGAGAACGCCTGCCCCAGCTCGGCCCCGATCGCGCCGCCGCCCACCACGATCAGCGAGCCGGGGATCTCAGCGGCCTCCAGGGCGTCGCGGTTGGTCCAGTACGGCGTGCCCGCCAGCCCGTCGATGGGCGGCGCGGAGGGCTCGGTGCCGGTGTTGAGGACGACGCCCCTGGCCGCGGTCCAGGTGGTCCCGTCCACCTCCACCTGCCGCGGCCCGGTGAGCCGGGCGGCACCGCGCACGAAGGTGACCCCGGCCTCGACCAGCCGGTCGACCGCGATCTTGTCGTCCCAGTCCGCGGTCGCCTCGTCGCGGATCCGGGCGTGCACCGGCGACCAGTCCGGGTCGACCGTGCTGGTGCCGGCGAGGTCCGGGATCCGGCGCCCCTCCTGCAGCGCGTCCGCGGCCCGGATGACCATCTTGCTCGGGATGCAGCCGTAGTACGGGCACTCGCCGCCGACCAGCCGCCGGTCCACCCCGACGACCTCGAGCCCGGCCTTGGCGAGCCGGGTCGCCAACGCCTCCCCGCCCGGTCCGAGCCCGACGACCACGACATCCACCTGCTGGCTCTCTTGGGTCATGTGGTCAGCCTGCCATCGGTTCTAAAGTCGCGTCGTGACCTTCGACGTCACCGCCGACGCGTACGACCGGTTCATGGGCCGGTTCTCCGAGCCGCTGGCCGAGCAGTTCGTCGGGCTCGCGGGCCTCACCGCCGGGCAGCGCGCCCTCGACGTGGGGTGCGGCCCGGGAGCGCTGACCGCCCGGCTGGTCGAGCGGCTCGGAGCCGACGCGGTCGCCGGCGTCGACCCGTCCGCCTCGTTCGTGGCCGCCGCCCGCGAGCGGTTCCCGGGGGTCAACGTACGCGAGGCGAGGGCGGAGGAGCTGCCCTTCCCCGACGGCACGTTCGACGTCGTGCTGGCGCAGCTGGTCGTGCACTTCATGGACGACCCGGTCGCCGGCCTGAAGGAGATGGGCCGGGTGGCCCGGCCCGGAGGGACCGTCGCGGCGTGCGTGTGGGACAACGCCGGCGGCACCGGTCCGCTGTCGCTGTTCTGGCGGGCGGTCCGCGACCTCCACCCGTCGGCCGAGGGCGAGTCGGGGCTGCCCGGCACCCACCAGGGACAGCTCGCCGAGCTGGCGACCAAGGCCGAGCTCGTCGACGTCGAGCCGTCGGTGCTGACGGTCCGGCTGACGTTCGACACGTTCGCCGACTGGTGGGACCCGTTCACGCTCGGTGTCGGCCCGGCCGGGGTGTACGTCGGCCGGCTGCCCGAGGCCGAGCGGCACGCGCTCGCCGCCCGGTGCGCGGTGCTGCTCGGGCCGGCGCCGTTCGAGCTGAGCGCCTCGGCCTGGGCGGTCAAAGCGCGCAGCCTAGGGTGACGGCATGGCGCACGGCACCCATGACCACGACGACGACCCGCGCAACGCCGACATCCTGGTCTGGGTGAACGGCGACCTGCTCCCCCGTGACCGGGCGGTGGTGTCGGTGTTCGACTCGGGGTTCGTGCTCGGTGACGGGGTGTGGGAGGGCCTGCGGGTACGCCGCGGCCACCCGGCGTTCCTGGAGACGCACCTGGACCGGCTCTACGAGGGCGCCAAGGCGATCCTGATGGACATCGCGATGACGCGCGAGGAGCTCACGGCGGCGGTGTACGAGACGCTGCGCGCCAACGAGATGACCGACGGCGTGCACGTGCGGCTGATGGTCACGCGCGGCGTGAAGTCGACGCCGTACCAGGACCCCCGGGTCACCGTCGGCCCGCCCACCGTCGTGATCGTCGCGGAGCACAAGGAGCCGATGCCGGCGACCGTCGAGCGCGGGATCACCCTGTTCACCACGCACGTGCGCCGCGCGACCCCGGACACCCTCGACCCGAAGCTCAACGCGCACAGCAAGCTCAACGACATCACCGCGTGCATCCAGGCCTACACCGCCGGCGCGGACGAGGCGCTGATGCTCGACCCGCACGGCTTCGTCGCGACCTGCAACAGCACGCACTTCTTCGTGGTCAAGGGCTCCCCCGACGGCCCTGAGGTGTGGACCTCCGACGGCCGCTTCTGCCTCGGCGGGATCACCCGCGGCAACGTGCTGCGGATGTGCCGCGACGCCGGGATCACCGCCCGGGAGACCACGTTCAGCCTGACCGACGTCTACAGCGCCGACGAGGCGTTCGTGACCGGGACGTTCGCCGGCGTCGTACCCGTGCGCACCGTCGACGGCCGCACCATCGGCACCGGCGAGCGCGGCCCGGTGGTGGAGCGCCTCCAGCGGATGTACGTCGACCTGGTGGACGCCGACGTGGCCGGCCGGACGGCGCCATGACCAGCGCGACCGCGGTCACGCACCACGAGGACGGGTCCGTCCGGGTGGCGGTGTGGAGCGGCCCGCGCAACCTGAGCACGGCGCTCATGCGCTCGTTCGAGAACCGCCCGGACACCGTCGTCGTGGACGAGCCGTTCTACGCCGCGTACCTCGCCCGCACCGGCATCGACCACCCCGGCCGGGACAGCGTGATCGCCAGCCAGCCGACCGACCCGGCCGAGGTGGTCCGCTCGCTGCACGCGCCCCTGCCGGACGGGGTCGGCGTCCACTACGCGAAGCAGATGTCGCACCACCTGCTGCCGCAGGACGACCTGGCCTGGACCCGGGACTTCGCCAACGTGCTGCTGGTCCGCGACCCGGCGGAGGTGGTGGCGTCCTACGTCCGCTCCCGCGAGGCCTGCGAGCCCGCGGACATCGGCCTGCTCCAGCAGCTGCGCCTGCTCGAGACCTGGGAGCAGCGGCCGCCGGTGATCGACGCCGGCGACTTCCTGAAGGACCCGGAGGGGCACCTGCGCTGGCTGTGCGACTGGCTCGGCATCCCGTTCCTGCCGGAGATGCTGGCCTGGCCGGCCGGCCCCCGGGCGAGCGACGGGGTGTGGGCGCCGTACTGGTACGACGCGGTCTGGCGCTCCACCGGCTTCGAGCCGTGGCGCAGGCGCGAGGTCCACCTCAGCCCGCACGACGCGCGGGTCGCGGAGGCGTGCCGGCCGGCCTACGACAGGCTCCGCGAGCTGCGGGTCAGGATCTAGGGCCTCGCAGGACAAAGTTGCGTAATGCACCTTGTCGACACGTGATGGTCCGGGAGAGAGTGTCCGCGGTGCCCCGAATGGGTGCCATCGCACTCTTGAGGGGACTTCATGCGCCTACGTGCCCACCGCCCTGCCCTGGTCCTGACCGCGGGTGTCCTCGCCGCGGTCACCGGCCTCTCCACCACCACGTCCTTCGCGGCCGGCGATCACCGGCCGCACGCCAGGGCCGGTGACCAGCGCGCCGCCGACCCGGAGCCACGCGGTGGGTACGACGCCCGGCTCGGCTCCGGCCCCACGGCGCGAGCCGCCGTGCTCCGCGAGGCGGCGAGAGCGGCCGGCCGCCCCGCGACCGTGCGCCTGCGCCAAGCCCTCGGCGACGGCGCGCTGGTCGACATGGACGGCACGACCGGCACACCCCGCCTCGTCGCCCGCCTCGACGGCTTTCTCGCCGGTGCCAGCGGCCGCTCCGCGGCGGCGGTGACACTGGCCTACGTCGACGCGCACCGCGACGCGTTCGGGCTGGCCGCCGCGGACCTGAAGACGTTCCACCTGCGCCGCGACTACACCGACGTCGCCGGCATCCACCACCTGTCCTGGACCCAGGAGATCGGCGGCGTGCCGGTCTTCGGCAACGGGCTGCAGTCCGCGGTTACCCGCGACGGCCGGCTCCTCTCGGTCGGCGGCTCCCCGGTCTCCGGCGTCGATGCCGCCGCGGCCGGCGCCACCCGGCTCTCCTCCGGCCCGGAGGCGCTCGCCGCGGCCCGTCGGGCCCAGGGCGACAGCGCGACCCCCGGACCTCGCGACGTGGCCCGGCAGGTGCTCTTCGTGACCCGGGCGGGCACGCACCTCGGCTGGAGCACGGTGACCATGTCGGCCCGGCACCCGACCCTGAGCGTGCTCGACGCGCACACCGGCGGGCTGCTGTTCCGGCGCCCCCTGAGCTCGGACGCGCGATCCGGCGACGCGAGCGCCGGCGGCCTCGCGTACCAGTACTTCCCCCGCGCCCCGAAGGGCGGCAGCCAGTTGGCCGTCGACTACACGGCCAAGGGCTGGCTCGCCGGCAACGCCACCAGCCTGTCCGGCAACAACTCGCACACCTACTCCGACGTGAACGACGACGACAAGTCGCAGGGCTCGGAGGAGGTCGCGCCGTCGAGCGGACACCGCTGGGACTACCCGCTCCAGCCGTTCACCGTCCCGGGCGTGTCCTTCTGCGACAGCCCCTACCCCTGCTCCTGGGACCCGAACGTGCCGTTCTCGTGGCAGGCCAACCGGGCGCAGAACGCCGCGCAGGTGTTCTTCTACGTCAACAACTGGCACGACCACCTGATCGGCGCGCCGATCGGCTTCACCGAGGCGGCCGGCAACTTCCAGCTGCGCAACAGCACCCGCTCCGGCGTCGGTGGCGACGCGGTCGACACGCAGACCGACGACGGTGCGAACACCGCGGGCGGCCTGCCCGACGGCAACCACATCGACAACGCGAACATGAGCACTCCCCCGGACGGCCAGGCGCCGACCATGCAGATGTACCTGCAGCACCAGCCAGGTGCGTCGTACCCGGACGACGACCCGTTCTCGCCGACCAACGTCGGCGACGAGGCCGACACCGTCTACCACGAGTACACCCACGGCCTGTCCAACCGCCTGGTCGTCGACGCCGCCGGCAACTCCACGCTCGGCGACGTGCAGGCCGGGGCCATGGGCGAGGCGTGGAGCGACTGGTACGCCATGGACTACCTGGTCGCGCAGGGTCTCCAGGCCGACAAGGCCGGCACCGCCGACATCGTGCTCTTCCAGTACGACGGAGCCGGGACCGCCGTGGACCGCACCGAGCCGATCGACTGCAAGGTCGGCGACAGGAGCGCGGCCTGCACCGGCGGGACCACCGGCCACACGGGCGGCTACACCTACGCCGACTACGGCAACATCGTCGGCGGTCCGGAGGTGCACGGCGACGGCGAGCTCTGGTCGCAGACGCTGTGGGACCTGCGAGACGCGCTGGGCTCGGCGAGGACCGAGTCGCTGGTCACCCGCGCGATGGAGCTCTCCCCGTCGAACCCGTCCTACCTCGACGAGCGCAACGCCATCCTCTCGGCGGACACCGCGGTGTTCGGCGGACGGGACTCCACCACCATCTGGAAGGTGTTCGCGGCCCGCGGCATGGGCTACTACGCCGGGTCGCTCGGCGGCGACGACACCACCCCGGGAGCGGACTTCCACACGCCGCCGACCAGCACCAGGACGGCCGACGTCACCGGCACGGTGACCGACCGGGACAGCGGCAAGCCCGTCGCCGGCGTGACGGTGACGCTCGCCTTCCAGGGCGGTGCCGGCACCGCGAACCCGTCGGCGGTCACCGGCGCCGACGGCGGCTACCGGATCGCCTCGGTGCCGGTCGGGACCTACCCGAAGATCTCCGCGACCGGCCCGGGCTACGACCCGGCGTCCTCCACGGTGACCGTCGGCACCCAGGGCGCGACCAAGGACTTCGCCGTACGCCGCGACTACGCGGCGGCGAGCGGCGGGGCGAGCGTCGCGTCCTTCGACGGGCCGGACTACAGCCCGGCGTGCGGGCCGGTGGGTGCCATCGACAACAGCCAGGCGACCGGCTGGGGCAGCACGACCGGTGACGACGCGGGCACGCCGACCAACCTGTTCGTGCCGAAGTCCATCGTGGTCGACCTGAAGCAGGCCGTGGACGTCGCGCAGTTCGCGGTCGACCCGTCCGCGACCTGCGGCGACGGCGGCAGCGCGTCGACGGGCGCCTACGCGATCGACGTCTCGGCCGACGGCACCACCTGGACCCCGGCAGCGTCCGGGGCCTTCACGGTGGCCGACCGCGGCCGGCTCAACCCGGTGACGCCGAGCGGCGGCTCCGGGGCGGGTGTCCGCTTCGTGCGGTTCACGATCAAGGGCAACCAGACCCCGGACTTCGCCACGAGCTGCCCCGGTGGCGCCTACTCCGGCTGCTCGTTCACCGACCTCACCGAGCTCGAGGTCTACGGCACGCCGGCCTCCTGACCCGCCGCCGAGTTGTCAGCGCCTCGGTCGGTCCCGGCCGATCGAGGCGCTGACAACTCTGTCGGGGGCGGCTTCGAATGCGGACGGCTCCTGACCTGATTGCTTCCTAGGGTGGAGCTCTCAGCCAACCAGGAGAGGTGCCCACCATGGACTTCCGCATCGAGCTCGTCCCGCTCCCCGTCACGGACGTCGACCGGGCGGTCGCGTTCTACGGCGACACCGTCGGCTGGAACGTCGACTTCGACCGGACCGTCCACGAGGGGCTGCGGTTCGTGCAGGTCACCCCGCCCGGCTCGGCGTGCTCGGTCTGCTTCGGGATCGGCCTGGAGATGCTCGAGCCCGGCGCCACGCAGATGATCCAGGTCGTGGTCGACGACGCGGACGCGGCGCTGGCCTACCTGAAGGACCGTGGCGTCGCGGCCGACGGCGTCGAGGAGCTGCCCTGGGGCCGCTTCGTGCGCTTCGCGGACCCCGACGGGAACCGCTGGGCGCTCCAGCAGGTCGTCCGCCCCACCTGACCCCCGACTTGTCAGAACCTCAGGTGGCCATAGCCACCTGAGGTTCTGACAGCTAGGCGGACAGGGCCGGCTTGTTGCGGACGATGTTGCCGAGCACGCCGTTGACGAAGTTCGGCGAGTCGTCGGTCGAGAGGTCCCGGACCAGGTTCATGGCCTCGCTGACCGCGACCGCGTCGGGCACCTCGTCGACGTACAGGACCTCGAAGACGCCGATGCGCAGCGCGTTGCGGTCGACGGCCGGCATCCGCTCCAGCGACCAGCCCTGGGCGTACGTCGCGACCAGCTCGTCGATCCGCGCCTGGTGCTCGGAGATGCCGCGGATCAGCCGGACGGTGTACTCGTTCACCGGCGGGTCGGCGGCGACCACGCGCTCGTCGAGGGTCTGGCCCAGCGGCAGGCCGCGGACCTCGCACTCGAAGAGCACGTCGAGGGCCCGCTTGCGGGCCTTGGAGCGGGCGGCCATCAGAGCGCGCCGATCACGAGGAGACGCGACCCAGGTAGGAGGAGTCGCGGGTGTCGACCTTGATCTTCTCGCCGGTCGTGATGAACAGCGGCACGTTGATCTCGTGGCCGGTCTCGAGCCGCGCGGGCTTGGTGCCGCCGGTGGACCGGTCGCCCTGCAGGCCGGGCTCGGTGTACTCGACCACCAGCTCCACCGAGGCCGGCAGCTCGATGTAGAGCACCCGGCCGTCGTTGGTGGCGACGATCGCCTCCTGGTTCTCGAGCAGGAAGTTCTTGGCGTCCCCGACGATCTCCGGCCCGACCTCCAGCTGGTCGTAGGTCGCGGTGTCCATGAAGACGTAGGACGTGCCGTCGTTGTAGAGGTACTGCATCGTCCGCTTGTCGACGTTCGCGACGTCC
>DASTGV010000414.1:0-9493 GCA_035718765.1 Nocardioidaceae bacterium | reverse complement strand
GTCGTCACACCGGTCGGGACGCTCAAGTGGCGCGGCGGGCAGGTCGGCGACGGCGAGACCACCGGACCGGTCACCCAGCAGGTGCGCAGCGCGCTGGTCGACATCCAGTACGGCCGGGCCGAGGACACGTTCGGCTGGATGCACCGGGTGCTCTGACCCCGTCCGGCTCCACGAGCGGGCCTGTTCGAGACCCCTGCCCCGCAGCGGCAGAGCCACACCAACGGAGGAACCCCATGCGAGTGCTCGTCACCGGCGGCGCCGGCTTCATCGGCGCAAACTTCGTGCTGCGCACCGCCCGCACCCGCCCCGAGTGGGAGGTGACCGTGCTCGACGCACTCACCTACGCCGGCAACCGGGCCAGCCTGGACCCGGTCGCCGACCGGATCCGGTTCGTGCACGGCTCCGTGGCCGACGCGGACCTGGTCGACGGGCTGGTCGCGGACGCGGACCTCGTCGTGCACTTCGCGGCCGAGAGCCACAACGACAACTCGCTGTCCGAGCCGTGGCCGTTCGTCGAGGCGAACATCGTCGGCACCTACCGGCTCCTCGAGGCGGTCCGCCGGCACGGCGTACGCCTGCACCACATCTCCACCGACGAGGTGTACGGCGACCTGGAGCTCGACGACCCGCAGCGGTTCACCGAGCGCACGCCGGTCAACCCGTCCTCGCCGTACAGCGCGAGCAAGGCGTCGGCCGACCTGCTCGCCCGCGCCTGGATCCGCAGCTTCGGCATCGAGGCCACGATCTCGAACTGCTCCAACAACTACGGGCCGCTGCAGCACGTGGAGAAGTTCATCCCGCGGCAGGTCACCGGGATCCTGCGCGGCGTGAAGCCCAAGCTCTACGGCTCGGGCGAGAACGTCCGGGACTGGATCCACGTCGACGACCACAACGACGCGGTGGTGGCGATCATCGAGCAGGGCCGGCCGGGGGAGACCTACCTGATCGGCGCGGACGGCGAGCGCAACAACCGCGACATCATCGCGCTGCTGCTGGAGCTGACCGGCAAGCCCGCGGACTGGTTCGAGCACGTCGACGACCGGCCCGGCCACGACCTGCGCTACGCCATCGACTCCTCGAAGCTGCGCGCCGAGACCGACTGGACGCCGCAGTACGCCGACCTCCGCGACGGTCTCGCGCAGACCATCGCGTGGTACCGCGACCACGAGGACTGGTGGGCGCCGCACAAGGACGCCACGGAGGCCGCCTACGCCAGGATCGGCCGGTAGGGCCGTCTTTCGCAGCTGCCGCGGCGTTCGCGGCCCCGCATCCCGACCGGCGGCGTTGTCGGCGCTCGGCGCAGCCCGCTGCGCTCTCGCGCCTCCGCCTGGCCGGACCGGGCGCGGATGCCACGCCCGCTGACGCGGCATCTCTCGAGACGCGCCCTCGGCCGCTACCGTGGTCCGGTGGTGACCGACCAGCAGCCGCTGCCCCCTGCGCCGGGGGTCGTGCGCGTGGGGGACTACCGGCTGCTCGCCAAGATCGGCGAGGGCGGCATGGGCGTGGTGCACCTCGCCCAGAGGTCCGACGGCGCGCGCGTCGCGCTCAAGGTGCTGCGGCCGCAGATCATCGGCGACGACGAGGCCCGCACCCGGCTGGCCCGGGAGGTCGCGTCGCTGCGGCGGGTCACCAGCCCGCGGATCGCCGAGGTCATCGACGCCGACCCCTGGGGGGAGACGCCGTACGTCGCGACCCGCTACGTCCCCGGCCTGTCCCTGCACGAGCACGTCCGGCAGGAGGGGCCGATCAGCGGCGCCGACCTCCGGCACTTCGCGACCGGGCTGGCGGAGGCGGTCATCGCGGTGCACCAGGTCGGCGTGCTGCACCGCGACATCAAGCCGTCCAACGTGCTGCTGGAGGGCCGCTCACCGGTCCTCATCGACTTCGGGCTGGCCCGGCTGGCCGAGGACCCGCGGCTCACCCACACCGGCTGGCTGCTCGGCACCCCCGGCTACCTCGCCCCCGAGATCCTCTACGGAGAGGACGCCACGACCGCCTCCGACGTGCACTCGTGGGCCGCGACCGTGGTGTTCGCCGCGACCGGCCGCCCGCCGTTCGGGACCGGCCCGGCGATGGCGATCATGGACCGCGTCCGCCGCGGGGAGCACGACCTGTCCGCGGTGCCGCCGGCCCTGCTGCCGCTGGTCCGCGCCTGCCTCGCGCCCGACCCGGGCGACCGGCCGGACACGTCCGCCGTGCTCGCGTCGCTGCGCGGCCCGGTCCGCGACGACCTCACGCTGCCGGTCGCGCTCGCCCCGCCGCAGACGGCCGGGCCCCTCGACCTGACCCCGCCGCGGACCACCCCCTACACCACCGTCGCGCCGACCACCCCGCAGACCACCCAGCCGACGGGTCCGTCGGCGCTCCAGCCAGCGCGCGCGCCGTACATGCAGCCGCCCGACCCGCGTCCCCGGCTCGTCCCGACGGACGGCTGGCGGCCCCCGCCCTCGGGCGTGTCCCGGCTGCAGCGCGGTGGCCTGCTGTTCGGGCTGTTCGCGACCGCGACGCTCGGCTTCGCGGCCGCCCCCTACCTCGCGCTGCTGGCCGCGACGCTGCTGGCGCTCGCCGTGCGCACCGTGTCCTGGACGACCGAGTCCGCGCGCGAGCGGCAGCACCTGCGCGGCCGCCGGCGGTGGTACGACGGCCCGCTGACCGTTGCGACGTCGCCGTGGTACCTCGTCGTGGCCACCGGAGGCACGCTCGCCCTGATGCTCTGGTCGGCGCTCGTCGCGTTCGTGGTCGGCTTCGCCTACCTGTTCTTCCGCGGGCCGCTGGTGCCCGGGCTGCTGCTGATGGGAGCGGCGTTCGCGGTGTCCCTGTGGTGGGGGCCGGGGTCGCGGCGGTTGCGCGTGCCGACCCGCCGGCTGGTGCTGCGCAGCACCCGCAACCGCTGGGTCGGCTGGCTCGCGGTCGCGCTGGTCGCGGCGGGCGCGGTGCTCTGCGGCTACGTGCTGGCGACGAGTGGCGTGTCCTGGGACCCGCAGCCGGGCGCGCCGTGGCGCCACGGCACGGCGCTGGGGACCCTGGTCCGCTGGCTCTGAGAGGCTGTCCGGCATGCCCTCCACCGACTGGCACGCCTGGCACGCCGCCTACGACGACCCCGGCTCCGACCTGTCCCGCCGGCGGCGGTCGGTGCAGGCCCGGATCGGGACCTGGCTCGACGAGCACCCCGACCGGGACCTGCGCGTGGTCAGCGCCTGCAGCGGCGACGGCCGCGACCTGCTCGAGGTGCTGGCCGACCGCCCCGACGCCGGTCGGGTGAGCGCCCTGCTGCTCGAGCTCGACGAGGTGCTGGCCCGATCCGCCGCCGACTTCGCCGCTGACCGCGGCCTCGCCCGGGTCGACGTACGACGGGCCGACGCGGGTCGCTCCGGGAGCTACCGCGACGCTGTCCCCGCCGACCTCGTGATGATCTGCGGGGTGCTCGGCAACCTCACCGACGAGGACGCCCGGGCCACGGTCGCGGTCACCCGGGAGCTGGCCGCGCCCGGTGCCCTGGTGCTCTGGACCCGCGGCCGGTTCGCCGACAGCGACCCGGAGGAGCCGACCGACCCGATCCGGTCGTGGTTCGCGCAGGACGGCTTCGAGGAGGTCGACTTCGACGCGCCCGGAGACGCCGGCTACCGGGTCGGCGCGCACCGGCTCGTCGCGGAGCCCCGGCCGCTGGGCGAGGACCGGACGTTCTTCACGTTCCGGCGCTGAGGGGACGTCGCGCCCTCTAGGGTGGTCGGATGTCGCTGCGACTGCGCCTGCTCGGGCTGTTCTCGGTGCTGGTGGTGGTCGTGGCCGTCGCCGCAGGGGCCGTCACGCTCTCGCTGTGGCAGGTCGAGGCCAACCGGCGGCTGGTCAGCGACCGGCTGCAGCCGGCCAGCGTGCAGAGCCGGGCGCTCCTCGTGGCCCTGGTCGACCAGGAGACCGGCCAGCGCGGCTACCTGCTCACCGGGGACGACATGTTCCTGGAGCCGTACCGCAAAGGCCGGGTGGCCTTCGCCGGGCGGCTGCGCGAGCTCCGTGCGGACTTCCGCGGCGACGCCCCGATGACCGCCACGCTGGAGCGGGCCGCGGCGGCGGCCGCCGCCTGGCGCAGGGACGTGGCCGTGCCCGAGATCCGCGCCCGGCAGTCCGGCGACGGCCGCCGGGCCAGGGCCCTCGCGGCGTCCGTCCGGGGCAAGGTCGCCTTCGACGAGGTGCGCTCCCGGGTCGCCGACCTCCAGCTGCTCATCGACGCCCGGACCCGCGACGCCCAGCGCCAGGACGCGCGGGACCTGCAGGTCCTGCGCTGGGTGATCCTGGTCAGCCGGGTGCTGCTGCTCGGGTTGCTGGCCACCAGCGCCCTGCTCCTGCGCCACTGGATCCTCCGTCCCGTGCAGGCCCTGCGGTCGCGGATGCGGGCGGTGGCCGATGGCCGGATCGAGGAGGAGGTGCTGATCGACGGCCCGCCCGAGGTGGCCGCCCTGGGGCGCGACGCCGAGAGCATGCGGCGCCGGATCGTGGCCGAGCTGGACGCCGCGCGCGCCGCCACCGAGGCGCTCACCCAGCACAGCCCGGTCGTCAGCCTGCTCCGCAGCGAGCTCACCTCCCACCCCCGCGCCGAGCAGAACGGGCTGGACGTCGCCGGCATGGTGCTGTCCGCCGAGGGGGTGCTGGCCGGTGACTGGTGGGAGTCGTTCCGCCGCCCGGACGGCACCACCGCGCTCGTGCTCGCCGACGTGTCCGGGCACGGCGCCGAGGCGGGGCTGGTCGCGTTCGCCTTCAAGCAGCGGATCATCGCGCTGCTCGACTCTGACCTCGACCTCGCCGACGTGTTCGAGCTCGCGGCCCGCCGGCCGGACAACGCCGAGCGGTTCCTGTCCTGCCTGGTGGTGGTCGTCGACCCCGACGCGCAGCGCCTGGCGTGGGTCAACGCCGGTCACCCGCCCGCCCTCGTGGTCGACCGGCAGCACCGTGACATCGTCCGCGAGCTCGGTCCGACCGGGCCGTTGATCTCGGCGGTGACCAGCGGCTGGACGGTCAAGGCCACGCTCTTCGGGCCCGACGACATGCTGGTGGCCTGCACCGACGGCGTGCTCGAGGCGCGGGGCCCGGACGGTGGCGAGTTCGGGGTGGCCGGGCTGGTGGACGTGATGAAGCGGCTCGACCGCTGGGCTCCGGACGAGGCGGTCGCCGAGTGCCGGGAGGCGGTGCGCCGGTTCGCGGTCGACGTACGCCGCGACGACGTCACGTGCGTGGCGCTGAGCCTGGCCACCGCCGACCGGCACTGACCGCTATCCGAGATCGCTTCCCGCATCGCGGTCACCGGTGGCACAGTGGAACACGTGCAGCACCGCGTCGTCATTATCAGCTAGCGCACCAGGACCCTCCCGGTGCGCTGACCTCTCGTCCCGACGGGAGGTCTTTTTGTTGCCCGTCCCGCCCCCTGCAGTCCGGAGTACCCGATGACAGACCAGGCGTTCCACGTCTACGACACGACGCTGCGCGACGGTGCGCAGCAGGAGGGGCTGAACCTCTCCGTGGCGGACAAGCTGACGATCGCGCGGGAGCTCGACGGCCTCGGGGTGGGCTACATCGAGGGCGGCTGGCCGGGCGCCAACCCCAAGGACACCGAGTTCTTCCGCCGGGCCCGCGAGGAGCTCGACCTGCGCACCGCCACGCTCGCCGCCTTCGGCGCCACCCGGCGGGCCGGGGTGGCGGCGGCCGACGACCCGCTGGTGGCCGCGCTGCGCGACAGCGGCGCGTCGGTGGTGACCCTGGTCGCCAAGTCGCACGACCGGCACGTCGAGCTCGCGCTGCGCACCACGCTGGAGGAGAACCTCGCGATGGTGCGCGACACCGTCCGCCACCTGCGGGAGGAGGGGCAGCGGGTGTTCCTCGACGCCGAGCACTTCTTCGACGGCTACCGCGCCAACCGCGCCTACGCGCTCGAGGTGCTGCGCACGGCGTACGACGCGGGCGCCGAGGTCGTGGCGCTGTGCGACACCAACGGCGGCATGCTCCCCGGCTGGGTCGCCGACGTCGTGGACGACGTGCTCGGCGCCACCGGCGTCCGGGTCGGCATCCACTGCCACAACGACACCGGCTGCGCGGTCGCGAACACGCTGGCCGCCGTCGACGCCGGAGCGACGCACGTGCAGGGCACCCTGAACGGCTACGGCGAGCGCACCGGCAACGCCGACCTGGTCACCGTCGTGGCCAACCTCGAGCTCAAGCTCGGCCGGACCGTGCTGCCGGAGGGCCGGCTGCGGGAGGCCACCCGGATCGCGCACGCGGTCGCGGACGTCACCAACGTCCCGCCGGCCTCGCGGCAGCCCTACGTCGGGGTCAGCGCCTTCGCGCACAAGGCCGGGCTGCACGCCAGCGCGATCAAGGTCGACCCGAACCTCTACCAGCACCTCGAGCCGGAGCGGGTCGGCAACGACATGCGGCTGCTGATCTCCGACATGGCCGGACGCGCCAGCATCGAGCTGAAGGGCGCCGAGCTGGGCTTCGACCTCGGCGGCGACCGCGAGCTGGTCACCCGGATCACCGACCGGGTCAAGGACCTCGAGTCGCGCGGGTACACCTTCGAGGCCGCCGACGCGTCGTTCGAGCTGCTGCTGCTGGAGGAGGTCGAGGGCGCCCGCCCGTCGTACTTCGAGGTCGAGTCGTGGCGCGTGATCACCGACTCGAAGCCGGGGGAGGAGGCGGTCTCCGAGGCCACCATCAAGCTGCTCGCCGGCGGTGCCCGGATCATCACCACCGCCGAGGGCAACGGTCCGGTCAACGCGCTCGACCAGTCGATGCGCGACGCGATCGGGCAGGCCTACCCGGAGGTCGCGAAGTTCGAGCTGATCGACTACAAGGTGCGGATCCTCGACCAGGGGCACGGCACCGACGCGGTCACCCGGGTGCTGATCGAGACCACCGACGGCCGGTCGAGCTGGGTGACCGTCGGGGTCGGGCACAACGTCATCGAGGCCTCCTGGGGCGCGCTCGTCGACGCCGTCACCTACGGGCTGCGCCGCAACGGCGAGGTCCCGGCCTAGGACGCCACCGGCGTGCGCGTGGACGGCGCGGGCGTGGCGACGGGGAGCAGGAGCAGCGCACCGACCAGGAAGCACAGCGCGCCGAAGGCGGTGCCGACGTTGCTCACGGTCTCGCTGACGAGCTCTCCGGTGGACGGCACGAGGTAGGCGCCGACCGCGGCGACACCGAAGGCGACGCAGCCGAGCAGGTTGACCGCCGCGCCCAACCCCGGCCGGGTGCGGGGCGGCCGGCGCAGCAGGCCCCCGGAGACCGCGACGTACGCCAGCACGCCCGAGGCCAGGAAGAGGGCCGAGCCGACCGCGTCGGGTCGCCACACGAGCCGGTCGTACGACGTGTTGCCGATCTGTGCGTTCAGCGCCCGGAAGGTGTTGACGTTGAACAGCAGGGTCCCGACCAGCTGGGTGAGGCTGCTCCACAGGTCCAGCTTGTTGCTTCCCTCCTCGATGCTGTCGACGAGCTGCAGGGTGGCCGCGCTGGTGAAGAAGAGGGAGCCGACGAAGAACACGGCCCCGTCGACCGTCGAGCCGACGGCCTGCAGGAACCCTGGGAACGGCGCGACGAGGAAGCAGAGGGAGCCGACCGCGAACAGGACGCCGATCCACCAGGCCCGGCCGCGGGGGGCCCAGCGGCCGTGGCGGGCGCCTGCGTGAGGGTGCGGCATCGGGCTAGAGGAGGGTCGAGGGCTGGAAGGGATGCAGCTCGTCGGGTCCCGGCTGGATCACGCCCCAGCTGGACTCGGGGATCTCGTTCCAGGCGTCGCTCAGGTCGCTGAGCGGCTCGGACACCACCAGACGGGTGTCCTCCCCGAGCTCGGCGAGGAAGGGGGTCACCGGGTGCAGCGTCCGCAGCCGGGCCAGGTCCGTGCTGAAGAACAGCGACCGGGACCGGCCCTCGCTGGAGTAGCGGAACGCGTAGGTGCGCTCCCCGTCCGTGGTGGCCACGGTCATCTGGATCGGGTGCTCGACGCCGTGCTTGCGCCCGATCTCCTCGATGACCCCGACCGCGCGCTCCACCGCGGCCGGCGGGTCCTCCTCCAGCCCCAGGGTGAGGGCGAGGTGGAAGAAGACCTCCGAGTCCGTGGACCCCTCGATCTCGGGGTACAGGTCGGCGTCGATCTCGAGCACCAGGTCACGCTTGACGTGCGCGAAGTCGCCGATGAAGCCGTTGTGCATCCACAGCCATCGCCCGTGCCGGAACGGGTGGCAGTTGGTCTGCTGCACGGCGCCACCCGTGGAGGCCCGGACGTGCGCGAAGACCAGTGGGGAGGTGACGTGGCCGGCGAGCTCGCGCAGGTTCCGGTCGTTCCAGGCCGGTGCCACGCTGTGGTACACCGCCGGGATGCTGCCGGTGCCGTACCAGGCGACGCCGAACCCGTCCCCGTTCGTGGTCTCGGCACCGAGCTTGGCGTGCAGGCTCTGGTCGATGAGGGAGTGCGCCGGTGCGTACAGCAGCCGCTCGAGCAGCACAGGACTCCCGGAGTAGGCGAGCCAGCGGCACATGCGGACTCCTCCGGTCGGGCTCAGTGGTGGAAGCCGCTGGGGTGCGCGTGGTGCGGCACGGGCGCCTCGAGGCTGTCGAGCCAGCCGACCGCCTCGCGGAGGTCCCGCAGGAACAGCTCCGCCATGTCGTGGCTGAAGCCGTTGCGCACCACGACCCGCAGGACGGCGAGGTCGTCCCGCTTGGGCGGCATCGTGTACGCCGGCACGAGCCAGCCGCGCTCCCGGAGCTTGCGGGACACGTCGTACACGTCGTACTTGCTGACCTCCGGGCTCAGGGTGAAGGTGACGACGGGCAGCTCACGGCCGTCCGCGACGACGGTGAACTCCGGCATCTCCGCCAGCGTCCGGGAGATGTGCACCGCCACGTCCTGGCAGGTCTGCTGGACCAGGCGGAACCCGTCCTTGCCCAGCCGGAGGAACTGGAAGTACTGCAGCACGACCTGGGCTCCGGGACGGGAGAAGTTCAGGGCGAAGGTGGGCATGTCGCCGCCGAGGTAGTTGACGTGGAAGACCAGGTCCTCCGGCAGGTACTTCGCCTCGCGCCACAGGACCCAGCCGATGCCGGGGTACACCAGCCCGAACTTGTGGCCCGACGACTGGATCGACACCACCCGGTCCAGCCGGAAGTCCCACACCAGGTCCGGTTGCACGAACGGCGCGATGAAGCCACCGGACGCCGCGTCCACGTGCACCGGCACGGAGATGCCGCTGGTCGCCTCGTACTCGTCGAGCACGGCACAGATCTCCTGCACGGGCTCGTAGCTGCCGTCCATCGTGGAGCCGAGCACCGCGACCACGCCGATGGTGTTCTCGTCGACGTAGTCGAGCAACCGGTCGGCGGTCAGGTGGAAGACGTCACCCTCGAGGGGGACGTAGCGAGGCTCGACCTCCCAGTAGTTGGCGAACTTCTCCCAGACCACCTGGACGTTGGCGCCCATCACGATGTTGGGCGTGCCCATCGGCCCGCCGGC
>DASTGV010000413.1:0-2309 GCA_035718765.1 Nocardioidaceae bacterium | reverse complement strand
GTGTCGAGGGTGCCGACGTAGATGGTCTGCGCGGTGTGCGCGCCACGGCACGGGACCGGCGTGGAGGCGTTGGTGGGCTGGGTCAGCTGCGGCACGGTGAGCCGGTAGCACGCGGCCTGCCTCGGCGCCGGCGGCACGGCGGGCGCGGTGGACGTCGGGCTCGACGGCCCCGCGGGTCCGGACGCGGCGCTGCTCGGTGTGCTGCTGTGGGAGGTGGACGGCTTCTGCGAGGCACCCGGCCCGCCGCTGCACCCGGCCAGCAGCAGCGCGGCCACCACCACGAGGAGCAGTGCGGCGGGCAGGGGGCGGGGACGGCGGCTCACTGCGTCGTCTTGGCCCAGCAGATCGAGCGCCGGTTGCCGGCCTTCCACTCCGCCGCGTGGAACCACGTGTAGCCGTAGTCGTAGTCCACCGGGTAGTTGAGCCAGGCGCCCACCGACTCGGAGCAGAAGTCGCGGGTGCGCACCTCGACGAGCCGGTCGCCGGGGTAGGCGTCGTCGGTCTTGCCGAGCACGATCGTGGTGACCGCCCGCCAGGTGTGCGGCGAGGTGCACGGGATCTTGACCGAGCCGCTCACGCTCGGGCCGTTCACGCAGACCACCCACCGGTCGTCGGGCTTGCCGAGCAGCAGCCCCTTGGCGGTCTCGGGCAGCGGCACGAAGCTCTTGGACTGCTCGCCCCCGCCGACCACGTCGCAGCGGTACCAGTGCGCCCCGTCGGCCCAGGCGTCCTTGGTGGGCCGGAACCACGCCCAGGTCATCGTGGAGCGCAGCACCAGGCTCTCGTCGCCGCCGAGGAACTCCTGGAAGCGCTGCTGGCAGCGGTCGTAGACGTAGGCGCCCAGCGCCCGGTCGTCCGGGTTGTCGGCGCCGGCGAGCTTCTCGGGGAACGTGCCGACCGCGAAGGTCTCGGCGGTGTGCCGCTGGCTGCAGCCGACCGGGGCGGTCTGGTTGCTGGCCTGGGTGATGTCGTCGGGGACCAGGGCCCGGCAGGCCCCGAGCCGCGGCGGGGTGCGCTCCGCCTTGCTGCTGGTGCCGTCCTGGCCACCTGCCTGCGTGCAGCCGGCCAGGACCAGCACGAGCAGAGCGGCGCACGCGGTGCGGAGCACGGAGGAGGACCTCACGATCGGGTGGGGGGACGGGTCCCGCGATGGTACCGATCGCCGCGCCGGGCTCAGACGTCCGCCCGGAACCCCTGGTGCCGGGCCACCACGAAGGCTCCGAGGCGCTCGTTGATCGCGATCATGTGGTGGTTGGTCGCGTCGTTCCAGGTGTCGATGGCGCCCACCTCGGGCCGCTCCTCGCCGACCCAGCGCAGCATCGCGGCCTTCATCAGCAGCCCGAGCCGGTGCCCGCGGTGGGCCCGGACGACGGACGTGTCCTCCTGGAACGCCTCGGCGGGGGAGAACTCGTTCACGCAGAGCATCGACTGCCCGGCCCACGCGCCGGTGTCCCGGTGCCGGGCCAGCACGCGGTACAGCGTCTGCCGGCGGCCGGCCATCGCGCCCTCGTAGTCGGCCAGGCGCCGCGCGTCCCAGGCGTCCGGCTCGTCGTCGGGGTCCGGGCTCGGGGCGTCGTTGATCGCGTCGTGCAACGTCACGAGCGCCTCGACCCGCTCGGCGGGCGTGCTGCCGACCTGCTGGACGAGCTCGTAGCCGTCGGCGTGGCCGAGCGCCTCGTCGTACAGGCGGTCCCAGGTGGCGCGGGGCGTGCCGTGGACGTCGACGCGCCGGATCACCCCGACCCCGGTGCGGGTCAGGCCCCAGTGGTCGAGCACGGCCACGCCGGGCCCGCCCTCCCAGGCGCCGGCGCGCACTCGGGAGCGGCCCTGCTCCCGGGCGAAGCCGACCGCGCGCTGCCACAGGTCGCGGCCCAGCCCGTGGCCGCGGGCGTCGGGGTGCACCCGGACCCGGACCGAGGCGCTGTCGGTGTTGTCGCGCCAGGGCAGGTCGGCGGTGGCCTCGGCCACCGGGCGGTCGCCGTCGAAACCCACGAACATCGCGTCCATGGGCCGGCAGTCGGTGCCGCGCTGGCGCGAGGTCAGCAGGTCCGGCCCGGTCTTCGGCTGGAACGGCAGCCCGTCCGCCCGGTCGCAGGCGGTGAAGACCTCGGCGAGGGCGTCGGCGAGGTCGAGGTCCAGCTCGAGGGGGTCGACGCGGACGATGCGGGTGCTCACCGGCGTCATTGAACCCCACCGGTGCGGGGGGCCGACCGGCGGTTGACGAGGTACACGCCGAGGATGACCAGCGCGGCGCCGACGAGCAGCGAGAGGCCCAGCTTCTCGCCGAGGAACGTGGCGCCGATGACCAG
>DASTGV010000412.1:0-5833 GCA_035718765.1 Nocardioidaceae bacterium | reverse complement strand
CCGACGACCGAGTCCTGGTCGACGAGCAGCAGCACGGTGGCGGTCGAGCGGTCGGCGCGGACCACCCGGCCGACCAGGCCGTCGTTGTTGAGCACGGTCATGTCCGGCCGGATCCCGGCGCGGGTGCCGGCGTCGATGGTCACGGTGCGGCTGAACGACTGCGCGGGACCCATCGCGACGACCCGGGCCGGCACCAGCGCGTAGCCGGTGCTCCTCGAGGTGGCCAGCAGCCCGTCGAGCTCGGCGGCGCGGTTGCGGTCGACCGAGACCCCCGCGAGCTCCCCCCTGAGCTGGGAGTTCTCGGCCTCGAGCCGGGCGACGTCGCGCCGCAGCCCGCCGGTGGTGCGGAAGAAGCCGGGGATCGCGGCGAAGGGGCGCACGGTGGCCGCGGTGGCGTTCTCGACCGGGCCGAGCACGTCGCCCATGGCGGAGCGCACGGGCTCGAGCGGCGAGTCGTCGCCGCCGCGCGCGTCCAGCGTGATCAGCGTGAACGAGGCCAGCAGGAGCAGGACGAGGACGGCACGGGAGGGACGCCGGCCGGGGGAAGTCGGTCGCATGTCGCTCCCACCTACCGCCGGGGCTCCGAGACGAGCACCTGCTGCAACGCCTCGAACTCCTCGACGCACTTGCCCGCACCCATCGCGACCGAGCGCAGCGGCTCCTCGGCGATGTGCACCGGCATCCCGGTCTCGTGGCGCAGCCGCTCGTCGAGGCCGCGGAGCAGGGCGCCGCCGCCGGTCAGCACCAGGCCGCGGTCCATGATGTCGCCGGCCAGCTCGGGCGGGGTCTGGTCGAGGGTGGCGCGGACCGCGTCCACGATCGCGTGCAGCGGCTCCTCGAGGGCCATCCGCACCTCGGCCGAGGACACCACGACGGTCTTGGGCAGGCCGGAGATCATGTCCCGGCCGCGGATCTCGGCCTCCGGCTCCTGCGGGAGCGGGAAGGCGGAGCCGAGGGTCATCTTGATCTCCTCGGCGGTGCGCTCCCCGAGCATCAGGGAGTACTCCTTCTTCATCCACGCGATGATCGACTGGTCGAGGTCGTCGCCGGCGGTGCGTATCGACAGGCTGGTGACGATGCCGCCCAGCGAGATGACCGCGACCTCCGTCGTGCCACCGCCGACGTCGACGACCATGTTGCCGGTCGCCTCGTGGACGGGCAGCCCGGCGCCGATCGCGGCGGCCATCGGCTCCTCGACGATGTAGACCCGGCGGGCACCGGCCTGGTAGCCGGCCTCCTTGACCGCGCGCTGCTCGACGGCGGTGATGCCGCTGGGCACGCAGATGACCAGCCGCGGCTTGGCGAAGTAGCGCCGGCGGTGCACCTGCTGGATGAAGAACCGGAGCATCTGCTCGGTCGAGTCGAAGTCCGCGATCACGCCGTCCTTGAGCGGCCGGATCGCGGTGATGTTGTCGGGGGTGCGGCCGATCATCCGCTTGGCCTCGTGCCCGACGGCGAGGATCTCGCTGGTCGAGGAGTTCAGCGCGACGACCGACGGCTCGTCGAGCAGGACCCCCTTCCCACGCACGTAGACGAGCGTGTTGGCGGTGCCGAGGTCCACGGCCATGTCGCGGCCGATGAAGCTGTTCGCCATGCGTGGTCCCTGGGGTTCGTGGTCGAGTCGTCGGGAGAGACGGCGCCACCGCTCCCCGTCATAGGCTAAGAGCGGGAGCCCCTCCAGCCCCGGACGACACGCACGTCACACGGGTCACTCGTTCAGGGACTGCACCCGGTGCACCACGTGCTCCGGTACGTCGACCACGTCGACGTCCGCGCCCGTGACCGGCTCGCCGGCGACCGTGCGCAGCGGCACCACCCCGGCCCACACGCCGCCGGCCTCGACGTCCTCGACCTCGTCGGACGGGTCGCCGGACCGCTGCTTGACGGAGGCCTCGTGCAGCGGCAGGGCCAGCACCGTCGTGGCGGCCAGCTCCTTGCGGGTGGGCCGGCGCAGCGTCGCGGAGCGTCCCGGCGCGGCGTGCTCGACGAGCAGGTCGAGGGCGTGCGCCCGCTCGGCCGGGTCGGTGACCACGCGTGGCCGGCCGACCACCACGGCCGAGCGGTAGTTCATCGAGTGGTTGAAGCCGGACCGGGCCAGCACGATCCCGTCGAGCACGGTCATCGTCACGCTGACGTCCTGCGCCGGCCCCTGGACCAGGCTGCGGGACGCGACCGACCCGTGCAGGTAGAGCGTGCCGTCCTCGTCCGGCCCGTCCAGGTCGACGCCGAACACCGTCGGCAGGGCGAGCGGCACCCCGTCCACGACGACCGCGAGATGGCAGACCAGGGCGGTCTCCAGGACGTCGTACAGGGTCGCTCGGTCGGTCCGGGCCCGCTCCTTCTCGCGGCGAGGCGTGCTGCGCTCGGTGGGCGAGAGCGGCGTGCTCACCGCACCCGCTCGGCGGCGCGCACCCACGTCTTGCCGTCCCCGATGACGGCGCTGTCGCCCTCGATGACGAACGGGCGGTCGTTGTAGGTCATCGCGTCGGGGGTGCTGCTGCCGTGCGACTCGACCTTCAGGACGCCGCGGACGACGCCGCCCTCCCGCCGCACGTCGTGGGCCTCGCCGAAGCCGAAGTAGCCGAAGTGGAACGCCTCGGCGCCTTCGCGCGGCGGCGCGTAGAGCTGGACGGCCCAGAAGCCGGCCTCGGTGTAGACGGCGTAGCCCTCGACGTGCGCGGGCAGGGTCGAGGTCCAGGGCTCGTCCTCGGAGTCCCGGTCCTCCCAGCGGACCACCCGCCACGTGCCGATGAGCTCGGGCGGCCGCTCCCCCGCGCTCACGGCCTCACAGCTCCGGGAACCAGATCTTGATCTCGCGCTCGGCGGACTCCGGCGAGTCCGAGCCGTGCACGAGGTTCTCGCGGTTGGACAGGGACAGGTCGCCGCGGATGGTGCCGGGCGCCGCCTTGCGGCCGTCGGTCGCGCCGTTGATCGCACGGACCACCTCGACGGCCTCGTCGCCCTCGAGCACCGCGGCGAGCATCGGGCCGGAGGTCACGAAGTCGCGCAGCGGCGGGTAGAAGTCCTTGTCGACGTGCTCGGCGTAGTGCTCGTCGGCCTTCGCGCCGTCGATGGTGCGCAGGTCGAGCGCCACGATCGAGAGTCCCTTGGCCTCGAACCGGGACAGCACGTTGCCGACCAGTCCGCGGCGGACGGTGTCGGGCTTGAGCAGGACGAGAGTGCGCTGGGTCGGCATGGCGCTCAGCCTAGGACACCTCGGGCGTGTCGCCGGACGCGGGCGAACCTGGCCCGGAACCGTGCTCCGCACCCTGCTCGGTGCGCCACTGCTCCTCCAGGACGGCCCGCTCGGCGCGCTCCCGGTCGATGCGGATGCCGAGGAAGTACGCCGTGGCCCACAGCCCGCCGAACACCACGCCGAGGAAGAACATCGCGGGGACCACGAAGCCGAGGCCGATGGACACGACCTGCACCCCCCAGCCGAGGGCGTAGCCGCCCGGGCGGCCGAGCATCCCGGCCGCCAGCACGCAGAGCACCGCGAGACCGAGGCCGAGGGACAGCGACGCGACGGCGCCGATGTCGGTCATCCCGATGGTCACGACCCCGGTCAGGAACAGCACCACCGCCTGGAGCACGAGCATCCCGGCGCACATGGCGCGGCGGATCGACCGGGTCACGTCTGCCGCCCCCGCGGCTTGAGCATCCGGCGGGCCTCGCCGACGGTGACCACCGAGCCGGTCACCAGCACGCCGCCGGAGCCGATCGCCTCGCCGAACACGCCACCCTCCTCCGCGAGCGTCGCGGCCTGGTCGATGGCGTCCTCGAGCCGCGGCGCGACGTACACCCGGTCGATGCCGAAGATCCCGCGGGCCACCTCGGCCAGCTCCTCGGCCGGCAGCGACCGAGAGGTGCGCGCCTGGGTGCAGACGACCGCCGCGAGCACCGGCTCGAGCGCGGCCAGCACGCCCTCGTGGTCCTTGTCGCCCATCACCCCGACCACGCCGATGAGGGGGTTCAGCAGGAACGAGTCCTCGATGGCCTCGGCGGTGGCGGCCGCGCCGTGCGGGTTGTGCGCGGCGTCCAGCAGGATCGTGGGGCTGCGGCGGATCACCTCGAGCCGGCCGGGCGAGGTGACCTCGGCGAACGCGTCCTTGACGAGCTCGTCGTCCAGCGGCTCCTGCCCGAGGAACGCCTCGACCGCGGCCAGCGCGACCGCGGCGTTCTGGGCCTGGTGCGCGCCGTGCAGGGGCAGGAACACCTCGTCGTACTCCGCGCGCACTCCTCGCAGCCGGACCATCTGCCCGCCGACCGCCGGGACCCGGTGCTCGACGCCGAAGTCGCGGCCCTCCCACAGCACGGTGGCCCCGACCTCGGCGGCCCGCTCGGCGATCACCGCGGCGACGTCGTCGGCCTGGACCGCGGAGACGACGGTCGAGCCGGGCTTGATGATCCCGGCCTTCTCCCGGGCGATCTCGGCCGGGCTGGTGCCGAGGTAGGCGCTGTGGTCGACGGCGACCGGCAGGATCACCGCGACGGTCGCGTCGGCGACGTTGGTGGCGTCCCAGGAGCCGCCCATGCCGACCTCGACGACCGCGGCGTCGACCGGGGCGTTGGCGAAGGCGGCGTAGGCCATCGCGACCACCGTCTCGAAGAACGACAGCGGGTGCACGGCGTCCTCGTCGGCCAGTGCGGCCAGCGGCGCGACGTCCTGGTAGGCCTCCAGGAACTGCTCCTCGGTCAGCTGCTCCCCGTCCACGGAGATCCGCTCGGTCATCGACTCGACGTGCGGGCTGGTGAACCGGCCGGTCCGCAGCCCGGTGGCCCGGATCAGGGTGTCGATCATCCGCGAGGTGCTGGTCTTGCCGTTCGTGCCGGTCAGGTGGATGACGGGGTAGGTGCGCTGCGGCTCGCCGAGCAGCTCGGTGAGGGCGGCGATCCGGTCGAGCGACGGCTCGAGACGGCTCTCCGGCCAGCGGGCCAGCAGCGCCCGCTCGGCCTCGGCGTAGGTCGTGACGGGCTCGGGGGAAGAGGTCTCAGCCATGGGGGTCCGAGTCTACGGTTCGCCCCCGCGGCGGGCGGGGCCCGCCCGGGCCGAACTGGTTCGCGGCGGCACCCGGCCGGAACGTAGGATTTCCGGCTATGACGACCGAGTCCTACACCCGCGACCTGTCCGAGACGACGCAGCCCACCGGCCGCGCCGTCGTCGTACCGGACAAGCCCGCGCTGGAGGGGCTCGAGGAGACCTGGGCGGCGCGCTGGAAGGCCGACGACACCTACGCCTTCGACCGGTCGAAGACCCGGGAGCAGATCTTCTCGATCGACACGCCTCCCCCGACCGTCTCGGGCTCGCTGCACGTCGGGCACGTGTTCTCCTACACCCACACCGACCTGATCGCGCGCTTCAAGCGGATGCGCGGCCTCGAGGTGTTCTACCCGATGGGCTGGGACGACAACGGGCTGCCGACCGAACGCCGGGTGCAGAACTACTACGGCGTGCGCTGCGACCCGTCGCTGCCCTACGACCCCGACTTCACGCCGCCGGAGAAGCCGGACCCGAAGAGGCAGGTGCCGGTCAGCCGGCCCAACTTCGTCGAGCTGTGCGAGCAGCTCGTCGAGCAGGACGAGCAGGTGTTCGAGTCGGTGTGGCGCACGCTCGGCCTCTCCGTGGACTGGAAGCAGACCTACACGACGGTCGGGCGGAAGTCCCAGACCGTGTCGCAGCGGGCGTTCCTGCGCAACTTCGCCCGCGGCGAGGCCTACCTGCAGGAGTCGCCCACGCTGTGGGACGTCACCTTCCAGACGGCGGTCGCCCAGGCGGAGCTGGAGGCGCGGGAGTACGCCGGCGCCTACCACCGGGTCGCGTTCCACCGGCCCG
>DASTGV010000411.1:0-6528 GCA_035718765.1 Nocardioidaceae bacterium | reverse complement strand
GTCCACCCGCTGGTGCACTACGCCGCCGAGAACGTGGCCGCCGTTCCGCTCCGGGCCGCCATCGCGCTCCCCATCGCGCTGGTCCTCCTCCTCACGGTGGGTGGCGACCACGTCACCCATGACCCGGTCCTCTGGCTGGTGTTCCTGGTCGCGGTGCCGCTCGTGGCCTGGTCGAAGATCGACAAGGTCGACGCGACACCCAGCGGCGACCGGCCGTCCTCGCAGTCCGGGACGACGTACCTCCTCGTCGGCAGCGACTCCCGCCAGGGCCTGACCCGCAAGCAGCAGCTGGGGTACGGCGTCGGCAAGGGCGAGGGGCGGCGCACCGACACGATCATGCTGCTGCACACCGGCTCCGGCCCGAACCTGCTGATGTCCATCCCCCGCGACTCCCTGGTCGACGTGCCCGGGCACGGCACCACGAAGATCAACGCGGCCTTCGCGTACGGCGGCCCCAAGCTGCTCGAGGAGACGATCGAGCAGAACACCGGCATCCGGATCGACGACTACGTCGAGATCGGGTTCGCCGGCTTCGTCGACGTCGTGGACGCCGTGAACGGGATCCAGATCTGCCCCAAGCAGGCGATGAAGGACCGGCGGGCCAACCTGGACGTCAAGAAGGGCTGCCAGGACGTCGACGGCAAGGTCGCCCTCGGCTACGCCCGCTCGCGACACACCTCCGGGCTCGGCGACATCGCGCGCGCCCAGCACCAGCGGGAGGTGGTCAGCGCGGTCGGCGACAAGGCGGCCTCGCCCTGGTCGGTCATCAACCCGGTGCGCTACTACCGGCTCGCGATGGCCGGGTCCGACTCGCTGCGGGTCGGCAAGGACACCGGGATGATCGCCACCATGCGCTTCGCCTGGGCGATGACCCGGGTGAACGGCAAGAACGGCCTCACTTGCGGCGTACCCATCTCCGACCTCGCCGTGCACTGGGACCCCGACCGCTCCAAGCGGCTGTTCCGGCTGATCGCCGAGGACCGCACGGGCGACGTGTCCAAGCGGCTGTGCCGGCAGAGCGGGCTCCGCAACGGATGACCGGCTACACCACGGTCGACTACACGGTGGCGGACGGCATCCTCACGCTCACGCTCGACCGGCCCGACCAGCTCAACGCGTTCACCGTGACGATGGCCGACGAGCTCGAGCAGGCCTTCGACCGGGCCAGCAGCGACGACGACGTCCGCGCGGTGGTGGTCACCGGGCGCGGCCGGGCGTTCTGCGCCGGCATGGACCTCTCCGCCGACGGCAACGCCTTCGGGCTCGACGAGACCCGGCGCCCGACGCTCGAGGACCTGCGGGACCGCTTCGACGACCCGGCGGTCGTCGACGGGGTGCGGGACACCGGCGGCCGGGTGACGCTCGCGATCTTCCGGTGCACCAAGCCGGTCATCGGCGCCATCAACGGCGCGGCGGTCGGGATCGGCGCGACGATGACGCTGCCGATGGATGTCCGGCTCGCGTCGTCCTCCGCGCGCATCGGCTTCGTCTTCGGGCGGTTGGGGATCGTGCCCGAGGCGGCGTCGTCGTGGTTCCTGCCCCGCATCGTGGGGATCAGCCGGGCCCTGGAGTGGGTCTACACCGCCGACGTGCTCGGCGCGGACGAGGCGCTCGCCGGCGGGCTGGTGCGGTCGGTCCACGCCCCGGAGGAGCTGCTCGACGCGGCGTACGACCTGGCCCGGCGGTTCACCGAGCACCGCTCCCCGGTCGCGGTCGCGCTGGCGCGGCAGATGATGTGGCGCAACAGCGCCCAGCCGCACCCGGTCGAGGCGCACCGGGTCGACTCGCTCGCGATGTTCTACACCAGCCTCGGCGACGGCCGGGAGGGCGTGGCGGCGTTCCGGGAGAAGCGCCCGCCGGAGTTCACCGGGCGGACCACCGAGATGCCGCCGTTCTACCCCTGGCAGGACTGACACCCGATTGGCCGGACCCCCGGAACGCTTGCTAGTTTCGGGCGTTCTGTCCGCTATGCGGGCCGCTCTCGCCCGGGGGACCGTCGCGGCCCAGGAGTCCGAACATGCGCCACCGCTCACGTCGTCCCCTGCTCGACACCCTCTGGCGGCCCCGCGTCGCACTCGGCCTCGCCGCCCTCTGCGTCGGCGGCACGGGAGCGGCCCTCGTCACCGACACGTCCGCCGACGAGCACACCGCCGGCGCGCCCCGGGCGCACCGCGCGACGGGTACGGCGGACCCCACCCCGTCGCCGAGCCGCACGGACGGGCCCACCCGGAGCGGGCAGCGTCCGGAGACCCCGTCCCCGGCAGCCTCCGCCCCCGCGCCGACGCCCCCGCCCACGACGGGCACGCCCGAGGCCGCGCCGTCCCCCGGACCGCGGCAGCCGAGCCCGCTGCCGACCCACCTCGACGTCCGCGTGCGGACGCCGTCGGTCCCGGCGACCACGCCGTCCCGGTCCACGTCCTCCACCCCTGCGGACACCACCGCGCCGGACACCACGCTCTCGACCGTGTCCACGACCGGCAGCACCGCGGTGTTCCGCCTCGGGTCCGACGGCGCGGCGACGTACCAGTGCAGCGTCGACGGCGGCGGGTGGGCCGCGTGCGTCCCCGCGCTCACCCTGACCGGGATTACCCCCGGCTGGCACACGCTCGCGGCCCGGGCGGTGGACCCGGCCGGCAACGTCGACCCGAGCCCGGCCGGGACCCGCTGGCACGCCACCGCGTCGGGCTCCTTGGTGCGCTGATCAAGTGCTTGCCGTCGCGAGCGTCGTCAGACGAGGTGCCTCGCACGGCGGAGGAGCGAGGGCGATGCGGAGCATCGTCGAGTGACGACAACGCCGCGAGGTGCCGCGGATGGCGGCGCGCAGCAGGCAACCGGACTTGATCTGCGTGCCCTCGCACGACCGGTCAGGGCAGCCAGCGCAGGTTCTTCTTCGCCGACGCGCGCCGCCAGGCCTGCTCGAAGGCGGCCTCGCTCGCGGCCGTCCGCTCCTCCAGGCGCACGTGCGCCACCCCGAGGACGTACCCGTCGACGCCGTCGGCCGCGGCCCGGCGGGCGAGCCCGGGCAGCTCGGCGCGCGCGACCAGGAGGTCGTGGTGCTCGCCGAGCACCGACTGGATGTGCTCGAGCCGCCTCACGAAGCGGCGCGCGTCCTTGCCGTACGCCGGCACCAGCGGCTCGGCCGCGTAGCGGGCCCGCTTGGCGGCCTTCCGGACGTCGTGCAGCGCCCGGCCCCGCTCCTCCGGGCCCTCGGCGTCCTGCAGGGCCCGCACCCGGTCGGCGAGCCGCTCCCAGTCGTGACGCACCCGGCCCCGCAGCACCTTGTCCGTGGGCCGCTCGGCGGTGACGGTCAGCGGCGCGTCCGCGGCCAGGTCCTGCAGCGCGTCCACGAGCTGGAGGTAGCGCTCCGACCGCAGGGCGGCGACCGCGTGCTTGTGGGCGCGGGCGTAGCGGTGCCGGAGGTCGGACAGCACGTGGTCGCGGGCCTCCGCGCCCCCGACCACGGCGACCTCGGGGTCGAGCACGTCGCGGAGCAGGTCGGCGAGGACCTCGGTGTCGCGGGCCTCCCCGAGCAGCACCCCGAGCTCCCTGACCTCGGCGCGCAGCGGCTCGGTGGCCTCCCGGTCCACCAGCGGCCGGAAGGTCGCGAGGGCGCTGCGCAGCCGCCGGGTGGCGACCCGCATCGCGTGTACCGCGTCCGGGACGTCGCAGCGCACCAGCGGGTCGAGGCGCACGAGCGCGCCCACCTGCTCGGCCAGGCGGGCCCGGACGACCGCCGACGCAGGAGTGTCGACGGCCAGCGCGGGTGCCTCTCGCCCGGCCGGTGTCTGGTTCCCCAGGGCGCGGGCCAGCTCCGCCGGTCCGCCCGCCGGTCCGCCCGCCGGTCCGCCCGCCGACTCGGCCCCGGCACCCTCGAGCAGCTCCGCCAGGGCCCCGAGCAGCCGGCGCCCACCCTCGACCGGCCGCACCCGCCACTCGCGCCACCGGGTGGTGGCTCCGGTCGCGTCGGTGGTCGTGGCCGTCACCCGGTCGTCGACGACCTCGGCCAGCACGGTCCCGGAGGCGTCCAGCAGGCGGTGCACCGTGCGCCGGGTGCAGACCCTCGCGACCGGGGCCAGGGGCTGGTCGCGGACCACGACCTGGACGAGGTCGCGCAGGCGGGCGGGCACCAGCGCCGGGTCGTCCTCCGCCGGCTGCCGCTCCGTGTGGCGCCCGTCGTGCGTGGGCAGCTCGAGGAGCCAGCCCGGCTCGGCTCCGCCCGTCCGCCGGCTCAGGGTGATGCGGGCCTCGGCGAGGGCCAGGTCGGCCGTGTCGACGTACGTCGCGTCGACCTCGGTCTCCTCGGCCGGCGCGAGGGAGGCCACGCCGGGCAGCCCGGCCAGGTCCGGCATCGGGGCGTGCTCCTCCACGCCGAGAACGCCCCCGCCCCGGTGGTCGGCCACCTGCCCATCGTCTCAGCCCGAACTCGTGCTGTCCTCATCCGCAGACCATGACTCCTCGGTACGACGGGCGAGGTCCTCGACGACGCGCCGCAGGTCGCCGCCGGACTCACGCACCCGGCGCTGGCGGGTCGCGCCGTTGCCCCGGGACACCAGCCGCTCGAAGCCCTGCGTGACGTCGTCCAGGTCGCCGGCCTCCTCCAGGGCCGGCCGCACGTAGGACAGGGCGGCCGCGAACACCTCGCGCGGCGGCACCAGTCTGCCCTCCACGGGGTGCACGAGGTCGTCGGCGAGTCCCACCTTGGCGGCCCGCCAGGTCGCGGCCTGCAGGAGGTCGCCCCGCCAGGTGGTGGGGCTGGGGTCGGCGGCGGTGGTGGCGACCAGCGCCCGGGTCAGCAGCGCGACGAGCAGGGTGTCGTCGAGGTCGGTGCAGACGTCGGCGACCCGCACCTCGACCGTCGGCAGGTCGCGGGCCAGCCGGACGTCGTAGTAGAGCATCCCGGCGTCGAGGCCGGCACCCCAGCCGAGCAGCCGCTCCGAGACCGACCGGTAGGTGTGCACGTCGCCGAACGGCTGCGCCGAGCCGGCGGTGGGCCAGCGGCTCCACACCTGCGACCGCCAGCTGGCGTGCCCGGTGTCGCGCCCCTGCCAGAACGGCGAGTTCGCGCTGATCGCCACCAGCAGCGGCAGCCAGGGCCGGATGCCGTCGACGACCCGGACGGCCTCCTCGTCGGAGTCCACGTCGACGTGCGTGTGCATCGCGCAGACCAGCGCCTGCCGGGCCATCTCGCCGTACTCCGCCTGGATCTTGCGGTAGCGCGCCTTCGGGGTGAAGTCCTCCTCGTCCTCCGGGAGCACCGGCGTCGCCATCGCCACCGCCCGGGCGCCGGCCGCGGCCGCGGCCTCCCCGACCGCGCGCCGGCCCGCACGGAGCCCGGCCAGCAGCTCCTCGGCGTCGTGGCAGGGCGGGGTCGAGGTCTCGATCTGCTGGAGGAAGAGCTCCTGCTCGACCTCGGCGTCGGTCTCGTTGGCCAGCACGGCGGGCCGCGAGAGCGCGGTCAGCCGGCCGGTCGCCGGGTCGACGAGCATCAGCTCCTCCTCGACCCCGATCTTGCGCACGGGCCCCGGCGATCCTGGCGGCATGCCAGCCCCGTCCCCCAACCGGCCGCGAGCATGCCTCAGCCTGGGGCGCCGTCCAGGGGTACGTCGAGACGCGCGCGGAGCTCCTCGAGGGAGACGCCGAAGGTCTCGGTGACCACGGCCCCGCCGGCACCGACCTCGAGGACCGCGACGTCGGTGTAGACGCGGTCGACGCAGCCCACGCCCGTCAGCGGGTACGTGCAGGCAGGCACCAGCTTCGGGCTGCCGTCCTTGGCGAACAGCGTCATCATCACCAGCACCTGCTTGGCCCCGATGGCGAGGTCCATCGCGCCGCCGACCGCCGGGATCGCGCCGGCCGCGCCGGTGTGCCAGTTGGCCAGGTCGCCGGAGGCCGAGACCTGGAAGGCCCCGAGCACGCAGACGTCGAGGTGGCCGCCGCGCATCATCGCGAAGGAGTCGGCGTGGTGGAAGTACGACGCCCCCGGGAGCTCCGTGACCGGAACCTTGCCGGCGTTGGTGAGATCGGGGTCGACCTCGTCGCCGACGGCCGCGGGCCCCATGCCGAGCATGCCGTTCTCGGTGTGCAGCACGACGCCGGAGCCGGGTGCGAGGTGGTCGGCCACCAGGGTGGGCTGGCCGATCCCGAGGTTGACGTAGGCGCCGTCGGGGATGTCGCGGGCCACGAGGGCCGCCATCTCGGCCTTGCTGAGCGGCCCGCGGTCGACGTGCTCGACGCAGGGCCGGGTCCCGGTCGTGGTCATGCGGCGGCCACCTCCGCGCTCACGACGCGGTCGACGTAGATCCCGGGTGTCACCACGACCTCCGGGTCGATCTCCCCGATGGCCACGACCTCCTTGACCTCGGCGACCACGGTCGTCGCCGCGGTGGCCATCACCGGGCCGAAGTTGCGCGCGGTCTTGCGGTAGACCAGGTTGCCCATGGTGTCCGCGCGGTGCGCCTTGATCAGGGCGACGTCGGCGTGCAAGGGCAGCTCGAGGATGTAGTCGCGGCCGTCGATGGTGCGCTGCTC
>DASTGV010000410.1:0-24125 GCA_035718765.1 Nocardioidaceae bacterium | reverse complement strand
CAGCGAGGAGCCGGTGATGGCGATCGGCGGCTTCAACGGCAGCGACCCGAGCCCGACGCTCGCCCGGTTCAAGGCGTACGTCGCCGACGGCGCGATCCACTACTTCATCGCGGGTGGTGGCGGGTTCGGCGGCCGGATGGGAGGGCCCGGCGGCTCCGGCAGCGGCACCGGCTCGGCGATCGCCTCGTGGGTGGCCGCGAGCTTCACCGCCACCACCGTCGACGGGGTCACGATCTACGACCTGTCCGGCGGTGTCCGGTGACCGCCCCGGCCGCGGAGCGGCGCCCGGACGGCCCGCCGGTCGCCGACGCCCCGGCGCTCGACGTGGTCATCCCGGTGCACAACGAGGAGGTGGACCTGGCCGGGTCGGTGGCCCGGGTGCACGAGCACCTGTCCCGGCTGCCGTACACCTTCCGGATCACCATCGCCGACAACGCCAGCACCGACGGGACCGCCCTGGTCGCGCACCGGCTGTCCCACGAGTACGACGAGGTGCGGGCCGTGTTCCTGCCCGAGAAGGGCCGGGGCCGCGCGCTCAAGCACGTCTGGTCCGGGTCGCCGGCACAGGTGCTGGTCTACATGGACGTCGACCTCTCGACAGACCTGAAGGCGCTGCTGCCGCTGGTCGCCCCGCTGCTGTCCGGGCACTCCGACCTGGCGATCGGCAGCCGGCTGACCAAGGGCGCGCGGACCACCCGTGGGCCGAAGCGGGAGGTGCTCTCGCGCGGCTACAACCTGCTGCTGCGTGGGACCCTGCGGGCACAGTTCTCCGACGCGCAGTGCGGCTTCAAGGCGATCCGCTCCGACGTCGCGCACGAGCTGCTGCCGCTCGTCGAGGACACCAGCTGGTTCTTCGACACCGAGCTGCTCGTGCTCGCGGAGCGGACCGGCCTGCGGATCCACGAGGTGCCGGTCGACTGGGTCGACGACCCCGACAGCCGCGTCGACGTCTGGCGGACCGCCCGGGACGACGTACGCGGCATCGCCCGGCTGGGCTGGGCCCTGCTGCGCGGCTCCATGCCGCTGCCCGAGGTCGGCCGGCGGCTGGACCGCAGGACCGCCGCCGGCGCGGACGGCTCGGTCGGCACCCAGGTGGCTCTGTTCGCGGTGATCGGCGGCCTCTCGACGGTGGCGTACGCCGTGCTGTACCTCCTGCTCCGCGGCCTGCTCAGCCCGTTCTGGGCCAACGCCGCGGCGCTGGTCCTCACGGCCGTCGCGAACACCGCGGCGAACCGGCGGTTCACGTTCGGCGTCCGCGGCCGGGACGACGCCCTGCGACACCAGCTGCAGGGGCTGGCGATCTTCGCGGTCGGGCTGGGCGTCACCTCCGGGTCGCTGTGGCTGCTGCACGCCGCCACCGCCCGCCCCGGCGCGTTCACCGAGATGCTCGTGCTGACGCTGGCCAACCTGTTCGTCACGGTCATGCGGTTCGTGGCCATGCGCCTGTGGGTCTTCGCCCGTCGCTGACATTGCGTCCGATTCGTCTGCAAACGCGCCACGTGGGCGTTGCGGGGCGTGACTACGATGCTTTGGTGGCCGAGTCCGATGCCGTGAGTCGTCCCGCGATCGTCACCGTCGACGACGACCCGAGCGTGTCGCGGGCGGTGGCGCGGGACCTGCGCCGGCAGTACGGCGCGGGGCACCGGATCGTGCGCGGCGAGAGCGGCGAGCAGGTCCTGGAGGCACTGCGCGAGCTGAAGCTGCGCGGTGAGCAGGTGGCGGTGATCCTCGCCGACTACCGGATGCCGAACATGAACGGCATCGAGTTCCTCGAGCAGGCCATGGACGTCTTCCCGTACGCGCGGCGGGTGCTGCTCACGGCGTACGCCGACACCGACGCCGCGATCCAGGCGATCAACCTCGTCGACGTCGACCACTACCTGCTCAAGCCGTGGGACCCGCCGGAGGAGAAGCTCTACCCCGTCGTCGACGAGCTGCTCGAGGACTGGAGGTCCTCCGACCACGCGCCCGTCCCCGAGACCAAGGTGATCGGGCACCGGTGGTCGTCGCGGTCCTTCGAGGTGCGCGACTTCCTGGCCCGCAACCGGGTGCCCTACCGGTGGTACGCCTCCACCGAGCCCGAGGGCGAGCGGCTGCTGGCCGCCGCCGAGGTGCGCGGCGACGACTGCATCCCGGTCGTGGTCACCCCCAAGGGCGAGGTGCTCCGCTCCCCCAGCGACGCCGAGCTCGCGGCCCGCGTCGGGCTCAGCGTCGACCCGGCCGAGGAGTTCTACGACGTGGTCGTGGTCGGCGGCGGGCCGGCCGGCCTCGGCGCCGCCGTGTACGCCGCGTCCGAGGGGCTGCGCACCGTGCTGGTGGAGCGCACGGCCACCGGCGGGCAGGCCGGTCAGAGCTCCCGCATCGAGAACTACCTCGGCTTCCCCGACGGCATCTCGGGCTCCCAGCTCGCGGAGCGGGCCCGCCGGCAGGCGGTGAAGTTCGGCGCCGAGGTGGTCAGCGCCCGCGACGTCAGCGCGGTCGAGGTGGACGGGGCCGCCCGCGTCGTACGGTTCGCCGACGGCGGCACGATCGCCGCACACACCGCGATCCTGGCCACCGGCGTCGCCTACCGGCAGCTCGACGCGCCGGGCGCCGAGGCGCTCACCGGCCGCGGGGTCTTCTACGGCGCCGCGCTCACCGAGGCGATGAGCTGTGCCGACCAGCACGTGTACGTCGTGGGCGGCGCCAACTCGGCGGGGCAGGCGGCGCTCCACTTCGCCCAGCGCAGCAAGACGGTCACCATGCTGGTGCGGGGCTCCACGCTGCGCACCTCGATGTCGTCCTACCTCGTCGACCAGATCGAGGCCACCCCCAACGTGCGGGTCCGCACCGGCACCACCGTCGTCGAGGCGCACGGCACCGACCACCTCGAGGGGCTGACCCTGCTCGATGCCGCCACCGGCGAGAAGGAATCAGTCGACACCTCCTGGTTGTTCATCTTCATCGGGGCGGCACCGCGCACCGACTGGCTCGACGAGTCGGTGCAGCGGGACGAGCACGGCTTCGTGTTCGCCGGGCCGGACCTGCTGGTGGACGGGCGACGGCCCAGCGGCTGGACGCTGGACCGGGACCCGTACCACCTGGAGACGAGCGTCCCGGGCGTCTTCGTCGCCGGCGACGTGCGCGCCGACTCGGTCAAACGGGTCGCGTCCGCGGTCGGCGAGGGAGCGATGGCCGTGATGCTCGTGCACCGCTACCTCGAGAGGCTCTGACGCATGACCACGGTTCCCGCCTGCACACCGGACCTGCTCCGGAGCCTGTTCCTGTTCGAGGCGCTGTCCGACGACCGCCTGGAGTACCTCTGCGAGCGCGGCGACGTGGTCCGGGTCGAGCCGGGCTGGCTCTACCGCGAGGGCGACGACGCCACCTGCTTCTACGTGCTGCTCGACGGCTCGCTGGTGATGTCGCGCAACGTGGGCGGCGACGAGGTGGAGGTCAACCGGTCCTCCTACCGCGGCGCGTACGTCGGAGCGTGGAACGCCTACCTCGGCGACCTGGTGCCGCAGGTCTACGACCAGTCGGTGCGGGTCACCGAGACCTCGGACTTCTTCGAGCTGGACGCCACGGTGCTGCGCGACATCATGCGCGACTGGTTCCCGATGGCCAACCACCTGCTCTCCGGCCTGTTCCAGGGCTTCACCACCCGGCAGCGCAACATCGCCCAGCGGGAGCGGCTGCTCGCGCTCGGGTCGCTGTCGGCCGGCCTGACCCACGAGCTCAACAACCCGGCGGCGGCCGCGGTGCGCGCCACCTCCGTGCTGCAGCAGCGGGTGTCGAAGATGCGCGAGAAGCTCGCCGCCCTGGCCGCCGGCCACCTCGACGAGGCCGCGCTCCAGACGCTGATCAAGTTCCAGGACGAGGCGGCCCAGAAGGTCGCCGACGCCCCCAAGCTGACCGCCATCGAGTCCGCCGACCGCGAGGACGAGCTCGGCGACTGGCTGGAGGACCACGGCGTGGGCCACGGGTTCGAGATCGCCTCCACGTTCGTCGCGGCCGGCATCGACGGCGACTGGCTCGACCTCGTCGCCAACGCCGCTCCCCCGGACTCGCTCGCGGGCGCGATCCACTGGCTGTACTACACGATCGACACCGAGCTCCTGATGAAGGAGATCACCGACTCCACGACCCGCATCTCGACGCTGGTCGACGCGGCCAGGCAGTACTCCCAGATGGACCGCTCCCCCCACCAGACCGCCGACCTGCACGAGCTGCTGGACAGCACCCTGGTGATGCTGGCCCGCAAGATCCCGCCCGGCGTGACGGTGGTCAAGCACTACGCCGAGGACCTGCCCGCCGTCCCGTCGTACCCGGCCGAGCTCAACCAGGTCTGGACGAACCTCATCGACAACGCCGTGCAGGCGATGGGCGAGACCGGCACGCTGACGCTCACCACGCACCGCGACGACGAGTACGCCACCGTCAAGGTCAGCGACACCGGCCCCGGCATCCCCGACGACGTCAAGGACCGGATCTTCGAGCCGTTCTTCACCACCAAGCCGATCGGCCACGGCACCGGGCTCGGGCTCGACATCGCCTGGCGGATCGTGGTGAACAAGCACCGCGGCTACCTCAAGGTGATGTCCGAGCCGGGCAGCACCACGTTCGTCGTACGCCTTCCGCTGGAGGGCCCGCAGATCGGAGAGACAGCATGAGAACCACCCCACGAGAATGCTCGCTACGCTCCGCTTCTCGCAGGGACCCCGGATGAGCGAGCCCGGTATCGACCTCGAGGTGCCGCCCAGCGGCACCGGTTGCGCCGAGTGCGACGCCCACCAGCCGCCCGGCTGGTGGGTGCACCTGCGCCGGTGCGCCCAGTGCGGGCACGTCGGCTGCTGCGACAGCTCGCCGGCCCAGCACGCGACCGCGCACGCGCGCCAGACCGGCCACCGCTACGTGCAGAGCTTCGAGCCCGGTGAGGACTGGTTCTACGACTACCAGGCCGGGACCATGCTGTCCGGGGGGCCCGAGCTCGCGCCGCCGACCGCGCACCCCGCCGACCAGCCCACCCCCGGCCCCGCCGGCCGGGTCCCGGACGACTGGCGGTCGCGGGTCCACTGACGCGACACCCCTGGGGAAACTGGCACCGCCTCAGCCCTCCAGCGAGCGGCGGGTCAGCGGCGGGTGCAGGCTCTCCTCGGTGCCGGCCGTGAACAGCTCGGCCGGCCGGCCCCGGCCGACCGAGTGCCGGCGGCCGGTCGGCTCCACGAAGCCCTCGGTCCGGGTGACCTTGCGGTGGAAGTTGCCGGCGTCCAGCGGGTGGCCCCAGACCACCTCGTAGACCGCGCGGAGCTCCGCGATCGTGAACTCGCGGTCCAGGAACGCGGTGGCGATGTTGGTGTACTCCAGCTTGGCCCGGGCCCGCTCGACACCGTCCCCGAGGATCTGCCGGTGGTCGAAGGCGAGCCGCCCCTTGGCCAGCAGCCAGTCGGCCGGCTGCCAGGCGGCGTGCGCGGCGTCGGTGCCGGCCCGGGCCTCACCGGGGTGCGGCAGCACGGCCAGCCACGCGACGCTGACCGTGCGGTGCCGCGGGTCGCGGCCGGGCGCGCCGTACGTCGCGAGCTGCTCCAGCCGCACCGAGCCGGGACTCACGGAGGTCTCCTCGAGAAGCTCGCGGCGCGCGGCGGTCTCGAGGTCCTCGTCGATCTCGACGAACCCGCCGGGGAGCGCCCAGCGCCCCTCGTACGGCGGCTCGCCCCGCCTGATCGCGAGGGCGCACAGCTCGTCGTCCCGGATGGTCAGCACCACGATGTCGACGGTGACGTGCAGGATCGGGTAGTCGCTCGTGTACACCACCCGACCACCATATTGTGTCGGCCTGACAACTCCCCCGGGCGCGCAGGATGGCGAGCGTTTGCCAGGAGGCTGCCGGGGGAACTGTCATCGCGGGAAGGAGGGACCATGTTCATTCTCTGGCTCATCGCCGTCATCCTGGTCATCGCGGGGATCGTCACGATCATCCGCGGCAGCCTGTTGTTCGGCATCATCCTGATCGTCGTCGGCCTGCTCGTCGGACCCGGCGGCGTCAGCATCTTCCACTAGCACCGCACATCGCTGAACCCTGGGACGACCGGCGGGACCGGTCGCACCCCGTCACGACGACGGTGGCTGCGGCAGGTCCAGCCGGTCGTCCCGCACCAGGCGGTAGACGTCCTGCCTGGACACGAAGCCGGCGCGCACCGGCGTGCGTGAGTTGTTGCCGAACAACGGGTCCACCAGCACGACCGACCGCTCCCCGTCGGGCTGCCGGTACAGCACGATGAACGCTCCCCCGTCCCCGTTCCCCACCTTGAGGGTCGCCCCGCCGGCGTGCACGGTGCGCGGGCAGCCGAACCCCCCGGTCAGGGCGCAGCGCTCCTGGTCGCTGCCGCCCTCGCTGGTCACCTCGACCTGGACCATCCCCTGCCCGGCGGCGCCCGGCTCCGCCCAGCCGAGCTTGATGCCGAGACCGACGCCGTGCTGGTCGCTGCCCGAGTTCAGGCCGGCCGAGCTGTAGGTCAGGTGCGTGCCCGACGGGTCGAGCACCGACCGCGCGGTGCGGAAGAGGTCGTTGCGCCAGGCCTTGAAGGGGATGTCCTGCGGTCCGCTCCACGGGCGGTCCAGCTGGGTGCGCAGCCAGGCGTCCCGTGCGTCCGGCACCGGGGTCGTGGGCGTCGGTGGCGGCGCGGACGGGCGCAGCGTGACCTGCGGCTCGTGGTACGTCGCCGTCGCGGTCGGCCCGCCGTCCGCCGGTCCGGGGCCGGGCGCGGCATGACCCGTGCCGCCACCCCCCAGCGCCAGGCCGGTGCCCAGCACGACCGCGCCCGCCAGGACCGCGGCACCGGCGACCCCGACGCGGTTGCGCAGCAGCCTGGCCCGGCCCCGCGCCACGTCGTCGCGCACGTCGAACCCGGAGGCGTCCTCACGGGCGGCGAGCGCCTCGAGCCGCTCCGCCCACTCGGTCTCGTTCATCGCCCCTGCCTCTCGTCGTAGTGCGGGGACAGGACCTGCTCGAGGTGACGCAGCGCGTGCGAGGTCTGGCTCTTGACGGTGCCGGTGCTGACGCCGAGGTCGGTGGCGGTCTCCTCGACCGACAGGCCCCAGTAGTGCCGCAGCACCACCGTGGCCCGCTGCCGCGGCGGCAGCTCCGCCAGCGCGGCCATCAGCAGGTCGCGGTCCTCCGCCGAGGGCGGCACCCGCGCCTCGACGTCGAGACCCTCGACGCCGACCCGCTCGCGGCGCCACGGCCGGCGGGTGTCGTCGACGTGCGCGTTGACCATCACCCGGCGCGCGTAGGCCTCGATGCTGCCGTCCCGGCGGATCCGCGGCCAGGCGACGTACACCTTCATCAACGTGGTCTGCACGAGGTCCTCGGCACGGTGCGAGTCGCCGCAGAGGAGGTACGCCGCGCGGCGCAGCTGGGCACGCCGGCCCGCGACGTACTCGCTGAACTCCGCGTCCCGTGCCGACCCGCGCATCCGCCGCCCCCTTGGCTCATCCTGTCACCGTCTCCTACGGAGGCCGGCGCGAATCGGTTGCACCCTCGGGTCAGGGAGTCCCGGACAGCGCCCCCGGCAGCGCGGCGGCGAGCATCGTCAGCAGGTCCTCGCGGCCGACCCCACGCGGGTCGCGCACCCAGGAGATCACCACGTCCTCGGCCATCGCGCTCCAGCCGCGCACCATCAGCCGGACGGCCGGCGTGTCCTGCAGGTGCAGGACGTCGAGCACCCCGTCGGCGCCCGCGACGTCGAAGATCCGGTCGGTCAGCGCGGCGCGGGCCTCCTCGTAGATCCGCTGGAGGTCCTCGTTGCCGGAGGCCGCCCCCCGCACCAGCGAGACGTAGCCGGCGTAGTTGGCCTCGACGTAGCCGACGTACGCGTCCAGCGACCGCGCCAGCCGCTCGAGCGGCTCGCCCTCCTGGACCGGTGCGGTGACCCGGATCAGGTCGTCGGCCGCGTGCCGGACCACCGCCCGGTGGAAGTCCTGCTTGTTGCCGAAGTAGTGGTAGAGCAGCCCGCGCGAGATCCCCGCCTCCTCGGCCAGCACGTCGATCGACAGCTCGTCGAGCGAGCGCGTGGACAGCAGCCGGACCCCGAGCTCGAGCAGCTGCTCGCGGCGGGTCTCCGGGCGCAGCCGGGTGCGGCCGGAGGACGCGGTGGTCATGTGACCGACTCTACTGAACTTCGTTCAGCAACGCTATTGACGGTCGTTCAATACCGTCGGTATGTTCGGGACATGCCTGGGACCACAGCCCTTCCCGACCACGTGCACACGTTCGTCGTGGGTGCCGGCTTCGGGGGCCTCGCGACCGCGATCAAGCTCCAGGAGGCCGGCGAGCCCGACTTCCTGGTCGCCGAGAAGGGACCGGACGTCGGCGGCACCTGGCGCGACAACACCTACCCCGGCGCCGCGTGCGACGTGCCGTCCCAGCTGTACTCGTTCTCGTTCGCACCGAACCCCGGCTGGTCGCGGTCGTTCTCCCAGCAGCCGGAGATCCAGGCCTACATCCAGGACGTCGCGGAGCGCTCCGGCGTGCTCGACCGGTTCCGCTTCGACACCGCGGTCGAGGAGGCCCGCTGGGACGACGACCACCAGCGCTGGCACGTGCGTACGACGGCCGGGGCGCTGACCTGCGACGTGCTGGTCACCGCCTCCGGGGCGCTGTCGGAGCCGAGGCTGCCGGACATCGACGGGATCGACTCCTTCCAGGGCGAGGTCTTCCACTCCGCCCGCTGGCGGCACGACCACGACCTGACCGGGAAGCGGGTGGCCGTGATCGGCACCGGCGCGTCGGCCATCCAGATCGTGCCGTCGATCGCCGAGAAGGTCGCCCGCCTCGACGTCTACCAGCGCACCGCGCCCTGGGTCGTGCCGCGGCAGGACCGGGCCTACACCCGGCTGGAGAAGCTGGCCTTCCGGCACGTCCCGGGCGTGCAGCGGCTCTACCGCACGGGCGTCTACTGGGGACGCGAGTGCCTGGTCCCGGGCTTCGTGCTGCAGCCGGCGCTGGCCAAGCCGCTGGAGAAGGCGGCGCTGGCCAACATCCGCCGCGGCCTGCGCGCGAAGCCCGAGCTGCGGGAGCGGGTCCGGCCCGACTTCGCGATCGGCTGCAAGCGGATCCTGAACTCCAACGACTGGTACCCCGCGCTCGACCGCGACAACGTGGACCTGGTCACCGACGGGATCTCCAAGATCACCCCGAACGCCGTGGTGACCGCCGACGGCACCGAGCGCGAGGTCGACGTGCTCATCGTCGCGACCGGCTTCCACACCACGGACCTGCCGATCGCCCACCACATCAGCGGCCGGGGCGACGTCCGGCTCTCCGACCACTTCGCCGAGGTCGGCATGCAGGCCTACAAGGGCGCCACCGTGCACGGCTTCCCGAACCTGTTCTTCATCGTCGGCCCCAACACCGGCCTCGGCCACTCCAGCATGGTGTTCATGATCGAGTCGCAGGTCGCCTACGTGGTCGACGCCGTGCGGCAGATGCGCGCCCAGGGCGTGCGCGCCGTGGAGCCGACCCCGCAGGCGCAGCAGGCGTGGAACGACGACGTCCAGGCGCGGATGCAGCGGACCGTGTGGCACGTGGGGGGATGCTCGAGCTGGTACCTCGACGACCACGGCCGCAACGTGACGCTGTGGCCCCGGACGACGTACACGTTCCGGAGGCTGACGTCGCGCTTCGACACCGAGGCGTACGTCGCGACCCGCACCACCGACAGCCGGCACGACAGGAAGGAGTCCGCATGAAGACGCTCGACGGCAAGGTCGTGGTGATCACCGGCGCCGGCTCCGGCATCGGCCGGGCGCTGGCGCTCAACGCCGCCCGGCAGGGGGCGGTGCTCGCACTCAGCGACTGGGACGAGGTCGGCCTGGTGGAGACCGCGCAGCAGGTGCAGACCAGCACCCACCGGGAGGTGCGCACCGACAAGCTCGACGTCCGCGACCGGGAGGCGGTGCGGGCCTACGCCGCCTCGGTCGCCGCCGGGCTCGGCCGGGTCAACGTGGTGGTGAACAACGCCGGCGTGGCCCTGCACGGCGACTTCGAGGAGATGCCCTACGAGGACTTCGAGTGGGTGATGGACGTCGACTTCTGGGGCGTCGTCCAGGGCACCAAGGAGTTCCTGCCGCACCTCATCGCGTCCGGCGACGGGCACGTGGTCAACATCTCCAGCCTGTTCGGGCTGGTCGGGATGCCCGGGCAGACCGCCTACAACGCGGCGAAGTTCGGGGTGCGCGGGTTCACCGAGGCGCTGCGCCAGGAGATGATCCTGGCCGGCCACCCGGTCCAGGTCACCTGCGTGCACCCCGGCGGGATCAAGACCGCGATCGTGCGCAACGCCCGGGTCACCCCGTCGCACGACCAGGCGCACGTCGCCCAGCACTTCGACACCAAGCTGGCGAAGATGACGCCGGAACGCGCGGCCGAGATCATCCTCGACGGGGTGCTCGCGAACAAGCCGCGGGTGCTCGTCGGGTCCGACGCCAAGGCGCTCGACTGGCTGCAGCGGCTGCTCGGCGCCCGCTACCAGCGGCTGTTCACGCTGGCGGCGCGTCGGCTCGGGCCGTAGGGCGCGGCTCCCAAACCTGTCGCGGCGTCCGCGGCCCCCTGTCGCGACATCCTTTCGAGTCACGCCCCAGCCCGGGTCGCCCGGAAGACCGCCCGGGCGGCCGCCGCTCCGAAGGCGTTGGGCCGCCGGTCCGCCGGCCCCCGCCCGGTGTCCCACCAGCCCAGCGGGACGCCGAGCTGGTACCACCCCTGCACGACGAGCGACGCCCCGTCGTACACGCTGCCCCGCCCGTCGGGCCGCGCGGGCCGCCACTTCGCCGCCAGCACCGGGGTGATCTCCTCGGTCGTGCGACCGGGGGTGAACGTGCCGGTGCGCAGCAGCTCCGCCGCGAGCACGCCCAGCGTGTCCAGCTCGAACTCCCGGGCCCAGCGGGGCCGCGGGTCCACCACGGCCCGCCACAGCAGCGCGTCGTCGCCGCGGGCCAGCCGCCCGTCCTCCCCCACGGTCAGCCGCAGACCGTCACGCACCAGGAGCCGCTGGGCGGTCAGGTGCTCGTGCAGGAAGCGCAGCGGCGGGATGTCCGCCTCCACGTCGGGGCGCATCCACGGGAACTCCTCGGTCCACCGGAAGCGGTCGTCGAGCGCGAGCACCGTCTCGTGGGGCAGCCCGCCGGCGGGCGTGAGCGTGAGCCCGTCCCCCACCGCGTCCAGCAGGGCGCGGACCACCGCCAGCGACAGCGCCACCCGGGCGGGGGCGCCGGGCCGCGGGCCGAGGCCGGCCAGCGCCGGCCCCCAGAACGCCGCCGGGACCTCGGGGAACGACTGCGTCCACCGCCAGACCGAGAGGATCTCGTGGGTGGTCGACGACCGGCACAGCGCCGCCTCCTCCGTGCGCCCCGCGGCGTCGAACTCCTCGGCCAGTGCCCACGCGGCCTCGTGGTGCTGGTGCTGCGTGGCCGGCCGCCGGGACGGCAGCTCGTGCCAGAGGTAGCGGCGCAGGGCGTCCGGCCCCAGCGCGAGCACGGCGCTGTCCACGGAAGGCACCGGCCCATTGTCCACCGCGGCGCGGGGATATCGTGGCCTGGATTCCTTGGGGGGACTCGACCAGATGACGAACCAGCCGCTCGACCGGCACAGGACCGGGGAGCGGACCGGGACCCCGGTCCGCGACGCCGGCCCCTGCGACCTGTACGCGCCCGGCCACCAGATGCACTACACGCACCAGGGCCGGGCGATGCGCTCGCCCGCCACGCCGGTCGGCAACGTGGTCGTCGACGGTGCCCTGGTCACCCTCGTGCTGGAGGACGGCAGCGAGCTGGCCTGGCGGCACCACGACCCGGACCGGCTCCGGCGGGCGCTGGAGCTGGTGCCGAGCCGACGGGTCGTCTACCCCGAGCACCACGCCCTGCGCGTCGGCCCCTACTGGTTCAACTGCGCGGTCGGCTCGGACGTCTGGCAGGACTGCGGCCGCGGCGAGACCTCGTGACGTCACCGGTCCGGGTGGTCGCCCGCAAGTGGCCGGACCGTCCGCACTGGGAGCACGACGCGCTGCGGCTCGGCGAGGACGCGCACGGCGTGTGGCTCGGCGCTCCCGCCGGCACCTTCCTGAGCCGCCCCGGCGCGGCGTTCCACAGCGACCAGCCGCACGTGACGCTGGTGCCGCGCGAGGGCGCGTTCGTCGCCACCTTCTACGGTCGCGGCGGTTCCGCGCACTGCGACGTGTACGTCGACATCACCACCGTCCCGGTGTGGGCCGGGGACACCGTCACCGCGGTCGACCTGGACCTGGACGTGGTCCGCGGCTGGACCGGCCGGGTCTGGGTCGACGACGAGGACGAGTTCGCCGCCCACCGGGTGCAGCACGCCTATCCCCCGGACCTGGTCCGGCTGGCCGTGAGCTCGTGCGAGGCGGTCCGCGACGCCGTGCGCCGCGGGCAGCCGCCGTACGACGGACGGGCACCCCGGGCCTGGTTCGAGGCGCTCGACGCGTGCACGATGGGGCGATGAGCGAGAAGGTCGCGCGGCACGTCGTCGTGCACGGCCGCGTGCAGGGCGTGTTCTTCCGGGACTCCTGCCGGCGTGAGGCGCAGGAGGCCGGCGTCGCGGGCTGGGCCTTGAACGCCACCGACGGGACCGTGCACGTCCACCTCGAGGGCCCGCCGGACGCCGTGGAGCGGGTCGTCGCCTGGGCCCGGCAGGGACCGCGGCACGCGCGGGTCGACCACGTCGACGTCCGGGACACCCGACCGGCCGGGCTCAGCGGCTTCGAGGTCCGCTGACCCGCCGGTGCCGGCCCCGGGCGCGGGACCGGCACCGGACGCGCCGGGTCAGGCCGTGATCGCGGACTGCTCGTCGTGGCTGCCGCGGGTCACCTGGACCTTGCGCGGCTTGGCCCGCTCGGCCACCGGCACGGTCAGGCTGAGCACCCCGTTGTCGTAGTGGGCCTCGAGCCGGTCGAGGTCGAGGTTCTCCCCCAGCACGAGCTGGCGGCTGAACAGACCGGTGGGTCGCTCGGCGGCCAGCGGCTCCCAGTCCCCGGTGCGGGGCGGGCGCTCGGCACGCACCGTGAGCACGTTGCGCTCGACGTCGATGTCGAGGGTGTCCGCGGCCACGCCCGGCAGGTCGAACTCGATGCGGAACACGTCGCCCTCGCGCCAGGCGTCCATCGGCATCACGGCCGGCCGGGACGTCGTACCGGCACCGAGGACCTGCTGGGCCAGGCGGTCGAACTCACGGAACGGGTCGGTGCGCATCAGCATGTCGATCTACCTCCACTCAACAGTTGGCGACGCCGGCACACGACCTGTACCGGCTGTTACAGGTTTTATATAACGCGACTATGCTGACCACGCAAGTCCCCGACGCAGGTGAGGAGGGCGAGGTGGCCGAGCCCCGCGGGCGCGCGGTCTACGCGATCTCCGTGGCCGCCGAGCTGACCGGGGCCGCGGTGCAGAACCTCCGCGTCTACGAGCGGCATGGCCTGGTCGCGCCCAGCCGCACCGAGGGCGGCACCCGCCGCTACAGCGACGACGACCTCGACCGGGTCCGGCGCATCCTGGTGCTGCTCGACGACGGGCTCAACCTGGCAGGGGTCGCGATGGTCCTGGACCTGGAGGACACCAACGCGCGGCTGCGCGCCCGGCTGGACCGGGCCACCCGGCGGGACTGACGCCTCAGCGTGGGTCGGTCTGCGGGCGGCGCCGCACGGCCCGGGCCCGGAGCGGGCCGACCAGCCGGGGCCCGGACAGCCGGCTCTCCAGCCGCCTCGCCTCGCGCTTGAGCGGCTGGGCGACGTACTCGCCGAAGATCACGCCGGCCGCGAGCGCGATCGCGATGGCCGCGGCGTTGATCATCGAGATCAGGCCGTTGCCACCCTCGGAGAGCAGGTAGAGCCCGCGGTAGATCGACAGACCGGGCAGCAGCGGGACGATCGACGACACCACCACGACCAGCGGCGGGACCCGCACGCGAGCGGCGATCGAGTAGCTCACCAGGCCGATCAGCACCGACGCGGTCGCGGTCGCCCAGGCCACCCCGAGGCCCCGGTCGAAGGTCACGTAGAACACCACCTCGGCCAGCGCGCCGATCAGCGCGATGGGGGCGAGCGAGCGCGGCGGCGCGTAGGCGGAGAAGGCGAACGCCCCCGCGGTGATCGCCGCGCCGATGGCCATCACCGGGAGCTCGCTGTACGACGCGAAGCCCGGGTCGAGCCGGCCGAGGTTCACACCGAGCATCCGGCCCACGGTCAGGCCGCCGCTCACGCCCGCGATCACACCGGACGTGGCCAGGATCGCCTCCAGGACGCGAGCGCCGGCGGTGAGCGGGAAGCCGGTCAGCGCGTCCTGGATGGCACCCATGAAGTTGATCCCGGCCAGCAGCAGGATGATGCCCGCGGTGACCACGCGCGACGGCTCCACGTCCACGCCGCCCGCCACGGTGACGACGGCGATGAGCGTGGCGAGCAGCCCCCCGGCCACCTGCTGGTAGAACCCCGGCAGCCGACGGCGCGACATCTGCCGCTGGAGCAGGTCCACGCCGACCGCGGCGAGGAACGCGATGAGCGTCACCACCCAGTCACCACCGACCAGCAGACCCACGCCGCCGCCCATCACCCCGAGCCCCAGGGTGACCGACCAGCGCGGCAGCCGGTGCCCGGAGGACACGATGCGGGCCAGCTGGCTGCGCGCCTCGTCCCGGTCGATGACGCCCGAGACCAGGTCGCGGACCAGGTGGTCGACGAGGGTGAGGTCCTCGTAGTCGATCTCTCGGTGGCGGACCTGCCGGATCTGGATCATCGCCGGCTCGTCGTAGCTGCTCTGGTGGCTCATCGCCAGCTCGGTGAACGTGACGTCGGCGGTGGCGCCCCGCAGCCCGCAGCCGTGCGCGACGTTCAGCATCGTCGCGGAGACGTCGGCGGCGCCGGCCCCCGAGGAGAGGAGCACCTCGCCGATCCGGAGACCGAGGTCGAGGGTCTTGTACACGTCCCTGCTGGTGTCTTTGGTGTCCGCCATCGCGGGGTCAAGTGTGCCGTCGCGGCGCCGGTCGCCGCGACCCGGGACGGCCCGCGCCGGGGTGGTCTTGCTCACCCCACGGGTGCGCGCCCCGGGTGTGCCGCGTCACCTGTGGTTTTGCCAACCAGTGAGTGGGCAACCTGCGGCACGGGAGGGGGACCCCCGTACCCGAGGACGAAAGGCATCACGTGCACGTGCTGGCACCCCAGGAGCCATCGAGAGACTGGCAGCTCGACGACGTCACCGTCACCGAGCCCAGCGTCATCAAGCGGGCGATCGGAGCCGCGGCCATCGGCAACGTGACCGAGTGGTACGACTTCGGCGTCTACGCCTACTTCGAGCCGACCATCAAGGAGGTCTTCTTCGCCGACCTCCCGGACACCATGGGCACCATCGCGACCTTCGGCCTGTTCGCCGTCGCGTTCCTGGTCCGCCCCTTCGGCGGCCTGTTCTTCGGGCCGCTGGCGGACCGCATCGGCCGCAACAAGGTGCTCGCGACGACCATGATCCTGATGGCGCTGGGCACCTTCGCCATCGGCTGCATCCCGAGCCAGAGCAGCATCGGCCTGCTCGCCCCGGCGCTGCTGCTGGTCGCCCGGCTCGTGCAGGGCTTCTCCACCGGCGGTGAGTACGGCAACGCGATGACGTTCATCGCGGAGTACGCCCCCGACCGCAAGCGCGGCTTCCTGGGCAGCTTCCTGGAGTTCGGCACGTTCACGGGCTACCTGATGGGCGCGATCGTGGTGACCGTCGCGGGCGCGGTGCTGACCGACGACCAGCTGCTGTCGTGGGGCTGGCGGATCCCGTTCTTCGTCGCCCTGCCGCTCGGCATCGTCGGCGTCTACCTCCGCACCCGGCTGGCCGACACCCCGGCCTTCCTCGCGCTGGAGAAGGAGGCCGACGCCCGCGAGAAGGAGCAGCGCGCCGGCAACGAGCTGCGGAAGATCGCGCACCTGTGGCCGTTCATGCTCGTGTGCATCGGCCTGGTGCTCGCGTGGAACGTCACCAACTACATGCTCACGTCGTACATGCCGACCTACGTCACCACGACGATGCCGGACATGCAGGGCGGCAAGGGCGTCTCGGAGACCACCTCGCAGGTCCTGCAGATCGTGGTGATGGCGGTCGCCCTGGTGACCATCCCGCTGCTCGGCCGGCTGTCGGACCGCATCGGCCGCAAGCCGATCGTGTGGGTCGGGTCGATCGGCCTGGTCGTGCTCGGCCTGCCCTCGATCCTGCTGATCCGCGCGCAGAGCGGGTTCACGATCTTCCTCGGCCTGATGATCATGGGGCTGCTGCTGATCTGCTTCAGCGCGACCATGCCCTCGACGCTGCCGTCGCTGTTCCCGACGAACGTCCGGGGCGGTGCGCTGTCGATCGCGTTCAACATCTCGGTCTCGCTGTTCGGCGGTACGACGTCGGTGGTGGTCGGCGCCCTGGTCAGCAAGACCGGCGACCTGAACTGGCCGGCCTACTACCTGATCGCCACGGGCCTGATCGGCGCGGTGTCGATCTACTTCACCCAGGAGTCGAACGGCCGGCACCTGTGGGGGTCCTCCCCCGCCGCGGACTCCAAGGCCGAGGCCAAGGAGCTCGTGTCGGCGGCCTGATCAGCCGGTCGCCGGCGCCTCCATCTCCGCGCGGACCCCGACCAGCCGGACCGCCCGCTCCTGGTCGAACCGGGTCAGCAGCTCCAGCGCCGCCGCCGTGATGTCCGCGACGTCGGACGTCGGGCCGGGCAGGGTCAGCGAGCGTGACCGCGTCTCGAACGGCGCGTAGCGCAGCTTCATGCCGACCCGCACGGCCGGTCGGCCCTCGGCGGCGATGTCCCGGGTGACCTGTGCGGCGAGGTCGCGGACCGCGTCGGCAACCAGGGCCCAGTCCGTCTGGTTCTGCTGGAACGTGGTCTCGCGGCCGTGGCCCCGGGCGACGTACGGCGTCGGGTCGACCGGCGAGGAGTCCACGCCGCGCCCGAGGCGGCGGTACCACGGGCCCATCGTCGGGCCCAGCCGGTCCGCGAGCAGCTGCGCCTCGGTGCCGGCGAGGTCGGCGACCGTGTGGATGCCGAGGGTCGCGAGCTTGGCGGCCGTCTTGCGGCCGACTCCCCACAGCGCGTCGGTCGGACGGTCCCCCATCACCGCGAACCAGTCCTCGCTGGTGAGCCGGCCGACGCCCTGCGGCTTGCCGAAGCTCGTGGCGATCTTGGCCTGCAGCTTGTTGTCGCCGATGCCGACCGAGCAGTGCAGCCCGGTCGCCTCGAGCACGGCGGTCCGCACGTCCTGCGCGAACGCCTCCGGGTCGTCGGTCTCGACCGCGAGGAACGCCTCGTCCCAGCCGAGCACCTCGACGGGTACGTCGAGCGAGCGCAGCGTGTCCATGACCCGGGCGGACGCCTCGTCGTAGGCCTGGTGGTCGACGGGCAGGAAGACCGCGTCGGGGCACTTGCGGGCCGCGGTGCGCAGCGGCATCCCGGAGCCCACCCCGAAGGCACGGGCCTCGTACGACGCGGTGGAGACCACCCCGCGCTCGGTGGGGTCGCCCCGGCCGCCGACCACCACGGGCAGGCCGGCCAGCTCGGGACGGCGCAGCACCTCGACGGCCGCGATGAACTGGTCGAGGTCGACGTGCAGGACCCAGGCGCGAGTGGTGACCGCACTGCTCATGCGCTCATCATCGCGTCGTCGCGCGGCGCGCAGGGGCGCTAGGTTGCCGTGTCATGAGCAATCCCGTGCTGCTGGTGGTGGGCGCCGGTCCCGGTGTCGGGGCGTCGGTCGCGCGACGGTTCGGCCGGGAGGGCTACGACGTGGCGCTGCTCGCCCGCTCCCCGGAGCGGCTGACCGCGCTCGGCGAGAGCCTGCAGGCCGACGGGGTGACGACCGGCTGGAGCGCCGTCGACATCACCGACGCGGCGGCTCTGACGGCGGCGGTCGAGCGGTTCGGCGGGCACGCCGGGCACCTCGACGTGCTGCACTTCAACCCCAGCGTGTTCCGGCAGGCGAACCCGCTCACGCTGACCGCGGAGGAGCTGCTGGCCGACCTGCGCCTCGGGGTGGCGCCGTTGCTGACCCTGCTGCAGGCGGCCCGGCCGTTCCTGCGCCCGGGGGCGCGCGTCGTGGTGACCGGGAGCATGGCCGCCGACCAGCCGTGGCACGAGGCGGCCAGCCTGGGCGTGCAGAAGGCGGGACTGCGCAACCTGGTCCGGTCGGTCGACGCCACGCTGCGGGACGAGGGCGTGCGGGCCGTCTCGGTCACCGTCAACGGCACCCTGGAGCGCGGCACCGAGCTGGACCCGGACCGGGTGGGCGACGCGATCTTCGACGCGGTCCGGCAGCCCGAGGACGCGTGGCGGGTCGACGTGCCGTTCCCGGCCGCTGCCCCGGCCGGCGCTAGATGACCGAGCGGTAGCGGGCCAGGATCTCCGCCACCTCGGCGTCCTCGCGGCGGGCCAGCGGGACGACCAGCTCCGTGACCAGGTCGGTGAGCTCGGCGATGCGCCGGTTGAGCCGGCGGTTCTCCTGCACCTCGGCCTCGAGCGCGTCCAGCCGGGCACGGACCCCGGCGCCGCGCGCCTCCTGCGCGCGCCGGGCGACCGAGCGGGCCTTGACGAGGTGGGTGCGCAGGTCAGGCACGGGTGGCTCCTGGGGTTCGGGGGAAGCGGACCTGCAGCCGGCAGGTCCAGGGGTCGGGACGGTCGAGGACGTCGGTGCCGGGCCCGTCGCGGCGCTCCTCGACGCGGGCGCCGTAGGCCGCCAGCTCGGCGACCACGCCGTCCGCGTCCAGGCGGCGGCCGAGGCCGGCGGGCCCGACCCGGTCGGGGAGCCCGGGCGCGGTGGCGGAGAGCTCCAGGAACAGGCTGCCGCGGTCGCCGGCCAGCGCCATCCGGGCCAGCCGCCAGAGGTTGCGGCGCGCCTCCTCGTCGAGGGCGTTCACGAGGTGCCGCGCGTAGAGGTGCCGCCGCCCCGGCAGGGTGCCGATCTCCGCCCCGGTGACCACGACGGTCCGCAGCTCACCCAGCATCAGCCGGCGTACGACGGCCGTGCTGCTGCTGCGCCGCAGCCGCCGCTGGGTCCGGCTCCGGGCGTCCGGGGAGACGTCGTAGGCGTGCACGCGGTGGCCCTGGCGCGCGAAGAACGCCGAGTCCCGGCCGGTGCCCGGGCCGAGCTCGACGACGGTGTCCCCGCGCAGGATCCGCCGCCGTGTCCAGCGCGCGAAGTCCGAGCGCCGGGTGGGCACCTCGTTCGCCTGCGGGCTGCGGAAGAAGGCGTTCCAGGCCGGCAGGTCGTCGCGGTAGCCGCGCAGCCAGCCGTCGAGCCGGCGCACCCCGCCGGGCGGGTCGGTGAACCTGAAGGACGGGTCCGGGACGCGCCAGCCGGGGCCGTACACGAACGCCAGCATCGCCTCGGGGTCCGCGGGCGCCGGCAGCTCGACGCCCTCCAGCAGGATCGTCGAGGTCGGCGTGATGGCCTCCCGCGGCAGCCGCCCGCTGCGGTTGCCGAGCTGGTAGAAGACGCCGTCGACGTAGAACGCGACGAACACGTCGACGTACACGGTGCGGCCGTCGCCCAGCCTGAGCAGCACCTTGAAGTCGCCGCCGGACATCCGCACGGTGCGCCAGCCGCGGGCGAGCATGGCCCGTTCGAGCGCGTAGGACTCCCGGACCACGTCGACGGGGTGGGTCTGCTCGCTGAGGTAGCAGAGGTCGGCGTCGCAGTCGGTGCCGATCATCCGGCCCTCACGGACCGCGCCGAGCAGGCAGCCGTAGCTGAGGTAGGCCTCCACGCCGCCGTGCTCGCGCAGGTCCGCGAGCACCTGGGCCGTGCCCCGGAGGATCTCGGCCCGGGACACGCCGTCGGTCTCGGCGAAGACCCGGGTCAGGTTGCCGACCTTGTTCACCGCGAGCGGGTGCCCGTGCGGGTCCTCGAGCCGGATCCGCTCCTCGACCCCGCCGAGGACGACCTCCTGGTCGACGTAGGTCCGGCCGCTCCCCGGCTCCGCGAGCGTCAGCCGCGTGCGGCCGCGCAGGTGCGGCCGCAGCGACGCAGGCCAGGTCACGGTGAGGCCCGCCGGGCCGGGGCGCGCGTCGCGCCGCGGCTGGAAGGACCAGACGTAGCGCCCGTCGAAGGAGACGGTCACGACGCCGGCCATGGTGGCGGGCAGCGTGAGGCCGTGGTCGTCGACCCGGAACCCGTCGACGACCTGGTCGGTGCTGGTCATCAGGCGAGCGCCGGCACCGCGTGCGACGGCGTCACTGCACGGCCCTGGACCGCCCGGCGGAGCATCGTGCTCGAGGTGTGCATCGTGTACGGGAAGTAGACGACCTCGACCCCGACCGCCCCCAGCCGCTCCTCGAGCGCGAGGCCCTTGGGAGTGCCGCGCCAGTCGTCGCCCTTGAAGATCCGGCCGAAACGGACGTCCTGCCAGGCGTCGAGCTTGTCGGCCGTGGTCTCGGCATACACCTCGTCGACGATGCCGATGCTGCCGACGATCTCGAGCCGCTCCTCGAGCGGGACGAGAGGGCGCACGCCCTTGGTGAGCTCGCAGACCTCGTCGGCCACCACCCCGGCGACCAGGTGGTCGCAGTGCTCCCGGGCCTGGCGCAGCACGTTGAGATGACCCACGTGGAACAGGTCGTAGGCGCCGGGTGCGTACCCGATCACTCCGCTCATCAGCCCTCCTGGAAGCACGCGGTCGAGAAGTTCTGATCTTACTATACTGATTTACTCGACTTTGTGCATGCAGGCGGGCGCGTGTCCTCCCCATCGGCGACGGCGGGGCCGAGCCGCGTGACCCGTTAGTGATCCCCCGAGGTAGTCACTACCGGTCCACGCCCTCGACCCCGCCGCCGTCGGTGAGGTTCGCCAGCCGACAGACCTCCGGATCGGCAAGCCGGCAGGCCTGCTCGATCAGCCATCCGATCGCTTCCCGCATGACCCCTCCCAGGGACGGCCCCGCCCGGAGAGGGTTTCCATCCGGCCCCGCTTGAAACGGTGGACCGGAGGGAATGCTGGCGCCATGGATCTCCGGGTGTTCACCGAGCCGCAGCAGGGTGCGACGTACGACGACCTGCTCGCCGTCGCGCGACGCAGCGAGGAGCTCGGCTTCGACGCGTTCTTCCGCTCCGACCACTACCTCGGCATGGGCACCGACGGCCTGCCCGGCCCCACCGACGCGTGGGTGACGCTGGCCGGCCTGGCGCGGGACACCGCGACCATCCGGCTCGGCACGCTGATGACCTCCGCGACCTTCCGGCTGCCGGGACCGCTCGCGATCTCGGTGGCCCAGGTGGACCAGATGAGCGGCGGCCGGGTCGAGCTCGGGATCGGGGCCGGCTGGTTCGAGGAGGAGCACACGAAGTACGGCATCCCGTTCCCCGCGGTCGGCGAGCGCTTCGACCGGTTCGAGGAGACGCTCGCCCTCGTCACCGGGCTGTGGGAGACACCGGCCGGCGGCTCGTTCAGCCACGACGGCACGCACTTCCAGGTGACCGACTCCCCTGCCCTCCCCAAGCCGACGCAGTCGCCGCGCCCACCGGTCATCGTCGGCGGCAAGGGCAAGCGGCGCACACCCGCGCTCGCGGCTCGCTACGCCGACGAGTTCAACGTGCCCTTCGAGTCGCTGGAGACGACCCGGACGCTGTTCGCCGGCGTCCGGTCCGCGTGCGAGTCCGCCGGACGCCCGGCCGAGGACCTGGTCTACTCCAACGCCCTCGTGCTCTGCGTCGGGGCCGACGAGGCCGAGGTCGCCCGCCGGGCCGCCGCCATCGGCCGGGAGGTCGACGACCTGCGCGCGAACGGCGTCGCCGGCACGCCCCAGGAGGCCGTCGACACGCTGGCGTCCTACGCGGAGGCCGGAGCCTCCCGGGTGTACCTCCAGATGCTCGACCTGGCCGACCTCGACCACCTCGACCTCGTCGCCGCGGAGGTCATGCCGCACCTCCGCTGACGGGTCAGGGCAGCGGCACCTCGTCCTTCGACGAGCCCGGCGGGACCTTGGCCGGCTTGACGACCTCCTCGGCCGACAGGGAGCCGTCGCGGGTCCCGTCGCCCTCGTAGGAGAACCGGAACGTGCCGGCCCGGTTGCCGGTGTCGCCGGTGGCCAGTCCCCTGCTGCCGGTCACGGTCGTCTGCAGGTCCACCCACTCCGACGTACCCGGCCAGATGACCTGGAGCGTGACCGGCACGCCCACGAGGTCGGTGCGACCCGCGCTCAGCGCCGCGGTGATGCTGCCCTTGTTCGCCCGCAGGCTCGTCCAGGACGTGGCGGCGCGCGGCGCGGGTGCCCCCGTGGTGCCGGTGAGGGCGACGTAGGTCGTGGCCCGCCCGGTCTGGCCGTCGGCCTGGGTGACCGCGAGCTGGACCGGCAGCTGCTGGGAGGCCGTGCCGTCGGGACAGGTGACCGTCGTCGTGGCCGCCGTGGCGTCGTCCACCGCGCAGTCACCGGCGGACCAGCGGTAGGTGTAGGGCGCCTTCCCGGAGTCCGACGCGCTCACCGCGAACGCCGTCCCGGTGCTCGCGGACGCGGGAGCGGTGACGCGCACGGTCGGCGCGAGGGCCTGGGTGAGGGTGACGCTCGCCGAGCCGGAGCCGACCGCGCCGCTGACGGTGTCGGTGGCCGTCGCGGTCACCGAGACGGCCCCCGTCACGGTGGAGGGGCAGACCAGGTCGGCGGTGCCGTCGGGGCCGGGCGTGAGCGTGCACGCCGACGAGGTCGACCAGTCCCAGGTCACCGGCTTCGGGCTGGTGGCGGTGAACCGGATGCTGTCGCCGGTCTGCGCGGACTGCACGGCCGCGTCGACCGTCACGTCCGGCGGCGAGGCCAGCACCGGGACGGTGTCGAGGAAGCTCGAGCTCGCGGTGTTCCAGTTGTCCGCGAGGAACGTGCCCGGTGCCGGGTCGGTGCTGAAGTAGTCGTCGTGGTCGCAGTCCAGCAGGTCCTCCTGGGCGGAGGCGCACACCTGCTGCACCGGGATCCCGGAGCCGTCGTCGTAGCACATGATGTCGGCGTCGTCCCAGCAGTGGCCGTTGGTCGTGGCGTGCGGGGCGGCCCGCTGCACGCCGCCGAGGTTGTGGGTCAGCTCGTGCGCGGCGACGGAGTGGGCGGTGGACCAGCAGTTGGCGTCCACCCGGGAGTACGACGCGGCGTACCCGTCGTTGTAGTTGTCGGTGAGCCGCAGGTCGTTGTACAGCGTGCCGATGCCGCAGAACTGGTTCGCGTCGGCGAAGGTCAGGTACTTCCGGTTCGGGTCGTCGAAGCCGAGCGCCTGCAGGGCGTTCACGGTGCCCCAGAAGTCCGGGCCGAGCGCCCCGTCGGGCACTGTCACGTCCTGCACCACCGGGAGGCAGTCCGCGTCGTGCACCCAGCGCACGCGACGGCCGCCGCCGGTCTGCTCCGAGGAGACCGCGAAGACGTCGTCGACGTTGGCGACCTCGTTGCGCAGCACCGGCAGCACGTCGGCGTAGCGCGACGGGGTCGAGGCCTCGTGGACGTAGAGCACCTGCACCCGCTTGCCGTCGGTGCCCGTCCCGGAGCAGGAGGGCGCGACGTGCGCGCCGAGGGTCGCGATGCCGGGCGTGCCGACCGGGGCGGTGGCACCGGCGGTGACCGGGAGGTTCGACGCGGCGAGGGCGGCCTGCTCGACGCCCGCCCGCTCGAGCAGGGAGCCGGTGTCGGTCGGGTCGTGGAGGGAGACTCCGGCCGGCAGCGGGTCCTCGTGCATCGGGCCGAGGTGCCGGGACTTCGGGATGGTGCCGCTCGCGCCGGCGACCGAGATCAGCCCTCCGGTCCGCGGGTCGACCACGTGCCGGTGCGGCGTGCTCTCGTCGACCACGGTGAGACCGGCCCCGGCCTGGACGGTCCCGTCCGTGCCGGTCGCGCGGGCCGGGCCCTGCTCGAGGGCCTGCCGGGCGTCGAGGGCCGGCGCCGCCTCCGACCGGTCCGACGCGGCCGCCGGAGAGGGCTGTCCCAGCTCGACCGAGACCGAGAACGCACCTGCCGCCGCGACCGTTGCGGCAGCCAGATGGATGAGAGCGCGCGTACGCACCGAGAAGCCTCCCCAGCTCTCCCGAAAAGTGACGGCAGGAGCATCGGTACAGGTAACGCGACTCTTGAGGGCTCAACCTGGATGA
>DASTGV010000409.1:0-4422 GCA_035718765.1 Nocardioidaceae bacterium | reverse complement strand
AACAGCAGCGTCAGCACCCAGGCGAGGACGGTCCACCCGGGACCCGCGGTGGCGGCGGTGTCGTCCTTGACCTTGCGGGCCCGGCGGCGCGTCTGGACCTCTGCCTGGCCCTCGGGGGCGAACGGGTTGCGAGCGGTGTCGGCGGTGGTGCTCATCGGGAGGCCTCCTCGGTGAACAGCGACGAGATGGTTCTCAAGGCGAACGTCGCGACGATGATCGTTCCGATGACGACCACGACCCCCGCTGCCGCGGCTTCGCCGTACTCGTACTTGCGGAACATGGTCAGGTAGATCTCGTAGGGCAGGTTGGTGGTCGCCGAGCCTGGGCCGCCCTGGGTGATCGTGAAGATCGCGTCGAACGTCTGGAGGACGTAGATCGAGCCGAGCAGCGCCGACAGCTCGATGTACTGCCGCAGGTGCGGCAGCGTGATGAACCGGAACGTCTGGAAGCCGTCGGCCCGGTCGATCTTGGCGGCCTCCAGCACGTCACCGGGCTGGGACTGGAGCCCGGCGAGCAGGATCAGCATCATGAAGGGCGTCCACTGCCAGACGAGGGCGGTGACCACGGCGGGCATCGGGAACTTCGACACCCAGTCGACGACCGGCCCCTCCTGGGCGCCGAAGAGCTGCCAGATCCAGTTCAGCACGCCGTTGAACAGGCCGTAGTCGGGGTTGTAGAGCGCGTGCTTCCAGACGAGTGCCGAGGCGACCGGCATCACCAGGAACGGGGCGATCAGCAGGGTGCGGGCCACCCCGCGGCCGGGGAACTTCTTGTCGAGGAGCACGGCCAGGGCCAGCCCGATGATGAGGCTGAGGATGACCACCGACGCGGTCAGCACGATCGTGTTGGTCACGGCGTTGCGGAGCCGGGTGTCGGTGAAGACCGTGCCGTAGTTGGCGAGCCCGGCGAACGAGCTGTAGTTGCCCATCCCGAGGAAGCTCTTCTGGCCGGGCTCGAGGACGTTCCAGTGCAGGGTGGAGATCGCGATGGTCAGCAGGAACGGGATCTGGGTGATCACGATCGTGAAGACCAGGGCCGGCATCAGCGGGCCGCGCCGGCGCCAGCGCTCGCCGCGGGACATCGTGTAGCCGGAAACGTGGGCGGTGGGGGCCTGGGCACTCATGGTTCCTCCGGGGTCTCGGACGTGAGGAGTGCGGTCATTGCGGGTGAGGGTGGTGCCGGTGCGGGGCGGGTGTACGAGCCCGCCCACCCCGCACCGGGGCCTTGGTTGCCGGTTACTGGCCTTGGTACTTCTTCGCGACCTGCTCGGCGAGGGTCTGGCCCTTGTTGAGGGCGTCGTCGACGGTGCCGCGCCCGGCGATGGCCGCCGCGATGTCCTGGGACACCTTGGTGCCGAGGTCCTGGAACTCCGGGATGTCCACGAACTGCACGCCGACCGTGGGCCGCGGCTGCACTCCGGGGTTCTCGGGGTTGGCCTCCTCGATCGCCTGCAACGTCTACTGGCCGAAGGCGGCACTGGCCTTCTTGTACTCCGGGATCGAGTACGTGCTCTTGCGCTTGCCGGCCGGAACCCGGGCCCAGCCGAGCTTCTGGCCCACGAGCTTCTCGTAGTCCTTGCTGGTCGCCCAGAGCATGTACTTCGACGCGGCGTCGGCGTTCTTCGTGGTCTTCGGCTCGACGAACGCCCAGGTCCACAGCCAGCCGGAGGCCTTGGTCTTCACGACGGGCGCCTGCACGTAGCCCACCTTGCCGGCGACCTTGCTGACGCTCGGGTCCTCCAGCGAGCCCGCGGCCGACGTGGCGTCGTACCACATCGCCACCTTGCTCTGGCTCATCGCGTTCAGGCACTCGGTGAAGCCGGCCTGCGAGGCACCCGGCTCGCCGTGCGCCTTGATCAGGTTCACGTAGAAGTTCACGGCCTGCTTGAACGCCGGCGAGTTCACCTGGGCCTGCCAGTCCTTGGTGAACCAGGTGCCGCCGAAGGTGTTCACCACCGTGGTCAGCGGGGCGAACATCTCACCCCAGCCGGGCAGGCCGCGCAGGCAGATGCCCTTCATGCCGGGCTCGGCGCCGTCGACCTTCGCGGCCATCGCCGCGACCTGCGGCCAGGTGGGCCGGTCGGGCATCGTGATGCCCTTCTTCTGGAAGACGTCCTTGCGGTACATCAGGAACGAGGACTCGCCGTAGAACGGCAGGCCGTAGAGTTTGCCGTCCTGGCCGGACAGCGACTTCACCATCGGCGGGAGCAGGTCGGCCTTGTCGTACGACGAGGAGCTGTCGGCGTAGGTACCCACGTCCTTGAGCCAGCCGTTGCCGGCCCAGATGGGCACCTCGTACGCGCCGACGGTGGCCACGTCGTACTGGCCGGCGCCGGTGGCGACGTCCTGGGTGACCTTGTCCCGCAGCTCGTTCTCCGGCAGCACGGTGTAGTTCACCTTGATGCCGGTGTCCTTGGTGAAGCTGTCCTTGGTCAGCTTCTGGATGTCGACCATCTGTGGGTTGCCGACCATGAGGACGTTGATGGACTTGGAGCCACCTGCGCCCCCTCCGCCGCCACCGCCCGCGCCGGCACAACCCGACAACGCGAGCCCGGCCACCGCTGGCAGAGCCAGCGCCATCGCGATCCTTCTCGTCGATCTGGTCACCACTGTTACCTCCGGTTGAGAGCCGGGCCGGGTGGCCCGGAGTCTGGTCTTCGTCGTGCTTTTTCGGGTGTTCGGGTGTTGCTGGCGGTGCTAGGCCCGGACCACCTGGGGTCCGAGCACCGAGTACCGGCGCGCCTCGCCGGGGCTGAGGCCGGTGTCGGTGATCAGGAGCTCGAAGTCCGCGATGTCGGCGAACCGGCAGAAGCTCGAGGCGCCGAACTTCGTGTGCAGGCCGACGAAGATGCGACGCCGGGACCGCTCGATCACCGCGCTCTTGACCGCGGCGACGGCCGGGTCGGGCGTGGTGAGCCCGTGGTCGCGGGAGATCCCGTTGGCCCCCAGGAAGGCGAGGTCGATGACCAGCTCGCTGAGCATCCGCAGCGCCCAGTGGTCGACGGTGGCGAGCGTCCGGCCGCGCATCCGCCCGCCGAGCAGGAGCACGGTGACGTTCTGCGCGTCGGCGAGCGCGCCGGCGGCGAGCAGTGACGACGTGACGACGGTGACCGGGCTGTCCGGCTGGATCGCCTCGGCCACGAACTGCGGGGTGACCCCCTCGTCGATGTACACGGTCTCGGCGCCGTGCAGCCGCTCCGCCGCGGCGGCGGCGATGCGACGCTTCTCCGCGACGAGCGAGGTCGAGCGGTGCTTGATCGTGCTCTCGAAACCGGCGCTCTCGACGGGGTAGGCCCCGCCGTGCACCCGCTGGAGGACGCCGCGGTCGACCAGCTCGCGCAGGTCACGTCGCACGGTCTCCTCGGCGACGGCGAGGTCCGCCGCCAGGGCGCCCACCTCGACCCGGCCGTCGGCCCGGGCCCGCACCAGGATCTGGCGCTGCCGTTCGTCCGCCTTCAACGCGCCACCTCCTGCCCGAACCTGTGTGACGTGGGCCACGTCAGCAGTCTGCATGAGGGATCGGGCATTGCCGAGCCCGGTTGGGCAGGGATCCGTGCCCGGTTCATGTGGGGTGCTTTGACCGTTATGTACGCATAGAACAAGGGATGTCCTCCCCGAACCGGCTTAGCCCGGCCTCTCCTGCGGGCGATCCGCACGCCCGATCCACACTCACGCTATGCCCGAACGGGCAGTGCGAGCCCACATCCGTGGTGTCTCCGCCCGTCCGGGCCCGGCCCGTTTCCGGGCCATCCCGCGGCGGGCGTGAAGATTCCGTGAGATCCGGTGCCCGGCCCCCGGCCGGGCAGCAGGATGGACAGAACCGAGGCCGAGGTCGGGGAGGGGACGAGCCGTGCGCACCGAAGGTCGCCGCTGGCTCCTGCCCGCTGCCCTCACGTTGCTGCTGCTGACGGTGGTCGGCTACGCCGCCGTCCGGCTGCAGCCGCAGGGCTCGACCCTCGCCGCCTGGTGGCCGAGCTCGGGCATCGCCGTCGCCTTCCTGGCCTGGAGCCCGCGCCGTGGCCGTCCGCCGTTCCTGGCCGCGATGCCGTTCGCGGTCGCCCTCGGCGCCCTCTGGGCCGGCCGGCCGCTGCCCATGTCGCTCGGCGTCGGGGCCGCCAACGCGGTGGGCGCCCTGGTGGTGCTCCTGCTGCTCACGCGACGGAACAGCGGCCGGATCCGGCTGCAGACACTCGAGGACCTCTGGCTGCTGGTCGTCGCCACCGTCGCCGCCAGCGTCGTCGTCGGGCTGCTGGTCGGCGCCGCGCTGTCGTCGGTGAGCACCGAGCCGCTGCTGCGGATGGCCACCACGGCAGGGGCGCTCAACGCGGCGTCGGTCCTGCTGGTCGCGCCGCTGGGGATGGAGGTCTCGGGGCCGCGCACCGGCGCGCGGCGCGCGGAGAGGGTCGCCCAGGTCGTCCTCGTC
>DASTGV010000408.1:0-5898 GCA_035718765.1 Nocardioidaceae bacterium | reverse complement strand
CGACCTGACCAAGCAGGCCGAGGCCTACCGCGCCGTCTCGCTGCTGCTGCGCCGCCCGCCGGGCCGCGAGGCCTACCCGGGTGACGTGTTCTACCTGCACAGCCGGCTGCTCGAGCGCTGCGCCAAGCTGTCCGACGACATCGGGCACGGCTCGATGACCGGTCTGCCGATCATCGAGACCAAGGCGAACGACGTGTCGGCGTACATCCCGACCAACGTCATCTCGATCACCGACGGGCAGATCTTCCTGCAGTCCGACCTGTTCGCGTCCAACCAGCGTCCGGCGATCGACGTCGGCGTGTCGGTGTCGCGCGTGGGTGGTGCGGCGATGACGAAGGCCATGAAGAAGGTCACCGGCTCGCTCAAGGTCGACCTCGCGCAGTTCCGCGCGATGGAGGCCTTCGCGATGTTCGCCTCCGACCTCGACGCGGCCTCCCGCCAGCAGCTCGACCGTGGCCAGCGCCTGATGGCGCTGCTCCGGCAGCCGCAGTACTCCCCGTACCCGGTCGCGGAGATGACCGCGTCGCTGTGGACCGGGACGACCGGCCGCCTCGACAGGGTGCCGACCGACGACGTGCTGCGCTTCGAGCGCGAGTTCCTCGACTACCTGCGCCGCTCGCACGAGGGCATCCTGAACAGCATCCGCGAGTCCAACGACTTCACCGACGACACGGCGTCGGCGCTGGAGGACGCCTACGACTCCTTCCTCGACCAGTTCGAGACCTCCGAGGGCGGCTCGATCAAGCCCGGCAAGGAGGAGCACGAGGCGCTCGAGGACGAGGACGTCGAGCAGGAGCAGATCGTCAAGCAGAAGCGGGGCTGAGAAGATGGCCGTATCGCTGCGTGAGTACCGCGCGCGGATCCGCTCCGTCGAGTCGACGAAGAAGATCACGCGGGCCATGGAGCTCATCGCTGCGTCGCGCATCATCAAGGCGCAGCAGCGGGCCCAGGCGGCCGCGCCGTACGCCCGTGAGCTGACCCGTGCGGTGTCCGCGGTCGCGACGTACTCCAACGTGGAGCACGCCCTGACCACGGAGCCGGAGAACCCCAAGCGCGCCGCGATCCTGATCGTGACCAGCGACCGGGGCCTGGCCGGGGCGTACTCCTCGTCCGTGCTCAAGGAGGCCGAGCGGCTCGCCGAGAAGCTGAAGGGGGAGGGCAAGGAGGTCGAGACCTACGTGTCCGGGCGCAAGGGCGTCGCCTACCTCAGCTTCCGTCAGCGCCCCATCGTGCAGAGCTGGACCGGTCACTCCGACCAGCCGACGTACGAGGTGGCCCGGGAGATCGGCGACGCGCTGATCACCGCCTTTCTGGCTGGTGAGGACAACCCGGACGTCGAGCTGGCCGAGGGTGCCAAGGACGTCGACGAGGTGCACGTGGTCTACACGCGCTTCCGGTCGATGCTGGTCCAGGAGCCCACCGCGGTCCGGCTGCTGCCGCTGGAGATCGTCGAGGGGGAGGAGCGGCCCGCCCCCGACGAGGTGCTGCCGCTCTACGAGTTCGAGCCGAACGCCGCCGAGGTGCTCGACGCCCTGCTCCCGCGCTACGTCCAGAGCCGGATCTACTTCGCCCTGCTGCAGGCGGCCGCCTCCGAGCTGGCCGCGCGGCAGCGGGCGATGAAGTCCGCGACGGACAACGCCGAAGAGCTGATCAAGAAGTACACCCGCATTGCCAACCAGGCCCGTCAGGCCGGTATTACCCAGGAAATCAGCGAGATCGTCGGCGGCGTCAACGCGCTGGCCGACGCGACTGCCGGGAGTGAGTGAGAGACATGACTGCCACGATTGACGAGTCCGCCGAGACCCAGACCGAGGGTGGCGTCGGGCGCATCGCCCGGGTCATCGGCCCGGTGGTCGACATCGAGTTCCCTTCGGACGCGATGCCCGAGATGTACAACATGCTCAAGACCGAGCTCGAGCTCGGTGGTGAGAAGCGCACGCTGACCCTCGAGGTCGCGCTGCACATCGGCGACGGCATGGTCCGCGCGCTGTCCCTGCAGCCGACCGACGGCCTGGTCCGCGGCTCCCAGGTCCGCGACACCGGCGGCCCGATCACCGTCCCCGTGGGCGACGTCACCCTGGGGCACGTCTTCAACACGGTCGGCGACATCCTGAACGCCGAGCCGGACGAGAAGATCGAGATCACCGAGCGGTGGGGCATCCACCGCAAGGCCCCGGCCTTCGACCAGCTCGAGTCCAAGACCCAGATGTTCGAGACCGGCATCAAGGTCATCGACCTGCTCACGCCGTACGTCCAGGGCGGCAAGATCGGCCTGTTCGGCGGCGCCGGCGTCGGCAAGACCGTGCTGATCCAGGAGATGATCGCCCGGGTCGCCAAGGACCACGGTGGTGTGTCGGTGTTCGCCGGCGTCGGCGAGCGCACCCGTGAGGGCAACGACCTGATCGTGGAGATGGCCGAGGCCGGCGTCATCGGCCAGACCGCCCTGGTGTTCGGCCAGATGGACGAGCCGCCGGGCACCCGGCTGCGGGTCGCGCTGTCCGCGCTGACGATGGCGGAGTACTTCCGCGACGTGCAGAACCAGGACGTGCTGCTGTTCATCGACAACATCTTCCGGTTCACCCAGGCCGGCTCCGAGGTGTCGACGCTGCTCGGCCGGATGCCGTCCGCGGTGGGCTACCAGCCCAACCTCGCCGACGAGATGGGCACGCTCCAGGAGCGGATCACCTCGACGCGGGGTCACTCGATCACCTCGATGCAGGCGATCTACGTGCCCGCCGACGACTACACCGACCCGGCGCCCGCCACCACGTTCGCGCACCTCGACGCGACCACGGAGCTGTCCCGCGAGATCGCCTCGCTCGGCATCTACCCGGCCGTGGACCCGCTGACGTCGACGTCGCGGATCCTGGACGCGCAGTACATCGGCGAGGACCACTACAACACCGCGATCCGGGTCAAGCAGATCCTCCAGCGCAACAAGGAGCTGCAGGACATCATCGCGATCCTGGGTGTCGACGAGCTGTCCGAGGAGGACAAGATCGTCGTGTCGCGGGCCCGCCGGATCCAGCGGTTCCTCTCGCAGAACACCTACGTGGCCAAGCAGTTCACGGGCATCGAGGGCTCGACGGTGCCGATCAAGGACACCATCGAGGCGTTCACGAAGATCGCCGACGGCGACTACGACCACGTCGCCGAGCAGGCGTTCTTCATGTGCGGCGGTCTCGACGACGTCGACCGCAAGTGGGACGAGATCCAGAAGAGCCTCTGAGGTTCACTGGACGTAGGAGCCCGCCCCGCCCGGCGGGGCGGGCTCACCCCGATGGAGCTACGGATGATGAGGAGTCCCCGTGAGTGACGACCTGATGCAGGTCGAGCTGGTCGCCGCCGACCGGCTGGTCTGGTCGGGCGAGGCCAAGATGGTGATCGCCCGCACGACCGAGGGCGACGTCGGCATCCTGCCGAACCACGCGCCGATGCTCTCTCTGATGGTGCACGGCATCATCGACGTGCGGACCTCGGACGACGAGACCTGGATCGCCGCCGTCGACACCGGCTTCCTGTCGGTGGCGAACAACCGGATCTCGATCCTGTCCGAGCACGCCGAGATGTCCCACGACATCGACCTCGAGAAGGCCCGCACCGACCTCGAGCGCTGCAAGTCCGAGGGCGCGGTCGACGACGACGTCCTCGAGAAGGCCGAGGCCGCCTGGGCGGAGGCTCGTGTGCGGGCCGCCGAGAAGGCCTCCTGACCTGATGCCGGTCTGGGAGTGGCTGGTCGACTCCGTCGGAGTCGTGCTCTTCCTGCTGCTCCTGTACGGCCTCTGCCTGGTCGTCCGCCGTCGATGGATCTCGCGTCACGGCGGCACCTTCGAGTTCAGCGTCCGCGTCCGGTCCGGTAGGGCCGGGCGCGGCTGGATTCTGGGGGTCGGCCGCTACTCCGGCGGCGACCTCGAGTGGTTCCGGATCTTCTCCCTGGCCCCCCGCCCGCGGTTCTCCTACCGCCGCTCCGAGCTGGAGTACGTCGGACGGCGCGACCCGGTCGGCGTCGAGGCCTACTCGCTCTACTCCGGGCACATCGTCGTGACCTGCCGCACCCCGTCCGGCCCGCTGGAGGTGGCGATGAGCCCCGAGGCGCTGACCGGCTTCCTGGCCTGGCTCGAGTCCGCCCCGCCCGGCCGGGCGATGCGCCGCTGAGCGGACGGACCTACCGCTCGCCGCCCGGCTTCCAGAGCACGTCGCCCTCGGCGCGGTTCGCGTGCCGGGCGAGGATGAACAGCAGGTCGCTGAGCCGGTTGAGGTACTTGATGGCCAGCACGTTCATGGTGGCCTCGTGCTCGTCCCAGGCGGCCCAGGCGGCCCGCTCGGCCCGGCGGACGACGGTCCGGGCGACGTGCAGGTGGGCGGCGCCGGGCGTGCCGCCGTTGAGGATGAACGACCGCAGCTTGGGCAGGTCGGCGTTGAACTCGTCGCACCACGCCTCGAGCCGGTCGACGTAGGCCTGCTCGATGCGCAGGGGCGGGAACTCGGGGTTCTCCACGACGGGGGTGCAGAAGTCGGCGCCGACGTCGAACAGGTCGTTCTGCACCGTGGTGAGCACCGCGACGACCTGGTCCTCGAGCCCCCCGGCCGCGAGCGCCACCCCGATGTGCGCGTTGGCCTCGTCGACGTCGGCGTAGGCCCTCAGCCGCAGGTCGTTCTTGGTGGTCAGGCTCATGTCGCCGAGGCGGGTCTGGCCGCCGTCGCCGGTGCGGGTGTAGATGCGGGTGAGGTTGACCATGAGCCAACCCTAGATGTCGGCGTCGGGCCCTCACCGGGCGGCACTAGCATCGGTCCGATGCAGGCATTCCAGGTGCGGTCCGAGGGGCCGCTCTCGCACCCGCTGCGCGGCACCGCGCACGTGGGCGGGGCCAAGAACAGCGCGCTGAAGCTGATGGCGGCGGCGCTGCTGGCCCGCGGGCGGACCACGGTCACGAACGTGCCGGACATCCTCGACGTGCACGTGATGGCCCGGCTGCTCGAGGAGCTCGGCTGCGCCGTGGCGGTCGCCCACCCGGAGGCCGGGGTCGGCAACGGCAGCGGCACGGTCACCATCGACGTGCCCGACGACCTCGGCCACGTCGCGCCGTACGACCTGGTGCGGCGGCTGCGCGCCTCGATCAGCGTGCTCGGCCCGCTGGTGGCCCGCTGCGGTCGCGCCCGGGTCGCGCTGCCGGGCGGGGACAACATCGGCTCGCGCGGTCTGGACATGCACATGACCGGCCTGACCGAGCTGGGCGCGCAGGTGCGCATCGAGCACGGGTTCGTGGTGGCGGAGGTGCCCGGGCGGCTGACCGGGACGAGCCTGTGGCTGGACTTCCCGAGCGTCGGCGCGACCGAGAACCTGGTGATGGCGTCGGTGCTGGCCGACGGTACGACGGTCATCGACAACGTCGCGCGCGAGCCGGAGATCACCGACCTGTGCGAGATGCTGGTCGGGATGGGGGCCAAGATCGAGGGCGTCTCCACCTCGACGCTGACCGTCCACGGGGTCACGGAGCTCGCGCCGGTGGAGCACGCCACGGTCTCGGACCGGATCGTGACCGGCACCTGGGCGTTCGCGACGGCGATCGCCGGTGGCGACCTGACCGTGCAGGGCGGGAACGCCCACCACCTCGACATCGTGCTCGACAAGCTCGCCTCGGCCGGGGCCACGGTCGACGACGTGGACGGTGGCTTCCGGGTGTTCGTGGACCGCCGCCTCGACTCGTTCGACGTGGTGACGCTGCCCTACCCGGGCTTCCCGACCGACCTGCAGCCGTTCGCGATGGCGCTGGCCGCCGTCAGCGACGGCACGGCGATGATCACCGAGAACGTCTTCGAGGCGCGGTTCATGTTCGCCCAGGAGCTCGCCCGGCTCGGCGCCGACCTGCGCACCGACGGGCACCACGCGGTGGTGCG
>DASTGV010000407.1:0-6089 GCA_035718765.1 Nocardioidaceae bacterium | reverse complement strand
CAGGTCGTCGACCGAGGTGGTGACCATCCGGCCAGGGCCCAGGGCGTCGCTGTCCTCGGTGCTGTGCGCGTGCGGCAGCCACTTGAGCCACTCCCACGCGGGCAGCGTCTCGTCGCCGGCGAGCACCGCGACGACCAGGTCGTCGGGGGAGTGGAACGCGGAGGCGGAGCAGACCAGCGACCGAGCCAGTGCCCGCGCGTGCTCGGCCTCGCCGGTGATCTCCACGCGGCTGAAGGCGCGCAGGTCCAGGGCGGCGGGCAGGTCGGGCTGGACGCGGTGCACCACGAGGAGCCGGTGCAGCGCGGAGGCGGCGACCGGGTCGAGCTGCTCGATGGGGGCGGTCTCCGGCGGCACCAGGTCCAGCGCGAGCGGCTGCGAGGTCAGGCCGTAGCGCACCTGCAGGTGGTGGGGGCTGTCCGGCGTCCGCTCCCACAGGCGGGACCGGTCCTCGGCCAGCGCGGGCAGGGAGGTCGGGGCCGGGTGGTGCCAGAGCAGGCTGCGTCGCTGCTGGGTGGCGGTCTCGCGGACCACCTTGCGGATGCCGGCGAGGTACTGGAGGTACTCGCGGCGGGCGCCGCCGACCTTCGCGGAGCGCTGCTTGCGCTGGCGGTCGACGCTCACGCCGACGAAGCCCAGCGTGGCGACGAGGAACATCGCCGCGGCGATCATCCCCTTGCCGCCCGACGGCCCCGCGGCCGCCACGAACACGATCGAGCCGACGCTGCCCAGCATCGGCAGCGCCATCATCAGCGCGCCGCCGGCGCCCTCGTGCGGAGCCAGCTCGGGGGGCGCCTGGAGGACCAGCTGTCCACCCGGCATCGTGGGCGGCTCGAGCTTCTGGCCGCGCCCCAGCGTCGTGGACAAGCGATGACCTCCCCGTCGGCGACCGGCGCCGTCTTGTCCGTGATGTCCGGTACGACGCGTGTCGTGCATGATAGTAGGCCGACGGCCGGTCGCCTCAGGACCGAGCGGCGGTCCCACGGCGAACCACGGGGAGGGCGCGGGTGTCCGCAGGAATCGTCTCGGCGACCATCCGCGTCACCGTGCTCGGCGCCGCGGGCCGGGCCGACCTGGCGGTGCCCACCTGGGTCGACGTCGCCACCCTCGCCACCAGCTACGCCGAGTCCGTCGGCGCCGCCGCCGTGCCCGCCCTGGCCACCACCGCGGGGGTCCGCCTCGACGACGGCAGGTCCGTCGACGAGGTCGGTCTGCGCCACGGCGACGTCGTGGTCGCGCTGCCGCAGCACGCGCCGGCGACCTCCCCCGAGCGGACCGCGGGGGACGGGCTTCGTGGCCCGGGGTCCCGCGCTGCCCAGCCGGTGCTGCTCCTGCTGGCCGGCCTCGCCGGGCTCGGCGCCGCGGGCGTCCTGGCCGGGTCGGGTGCCACCGGCGTCCCGCGGGTGGCCGGCCTCGTCCTGCTGCTGCTCTGCGCCCTCGTCACGGCGGTTCCCCTCGGCCCCGCGCGGGCCTCGACGGCCCGGGCCCGGAGCGCGACGAGCCCGGCCTTCGGTGCCGGCGCCGGTTTCGTCGCGGCGTACTCCGAGGACCCGGGCGGGCTGCTCCTCGGGCTGGCCGTCGCCGCGCTCGCCGCCGCCGTCTTCGCCGCGGTCGCGCGCACGTTCCTTGACCCCGGCCAGGACGAGCTGGTGGAGGTCTGGCTGGTGGTGGCCGCGGCGGTCGCCGTGCTGGCGCTGGTGATGCTCCTAGTCGGCGGCACGCTCGTCGGGCTCTGGTCGGTGCTGTTCGCGGCCGCCGTGGTGGGGGCGCGGCTGCTGCCCTACACGGTCGTCGACGTCCCGGACCAGGCGCTGCTCGACCTCGACCGGCTGGCGGTGACCGCGTGGTCGGCCCGCGAGCGTCCGCGGGGCAGCCGCCGCCGGCGCACGATGGTGCGCTTCGACGGCGTCGCGGCGCTCGTCCGCCGGGGCCTCCGTCTGGTGGCCGCCGGCACCGTCGTGATCGCCGTGGTGGTCGCCACCGCCGGCCCGCTGCTCACGCTCGACGCCGGACGTGACCTGGCCGGCGTCAGCGCCCTCGTGATGGTCGGGCTCGGCGCCGCGGCGCTGGCGCTCGTGGCCCGGTCGTTCCGCTCGCCCCTGCCCCGGCTCGCCCTGCGCCTGAGCGCCGCCTTCGCGCTGGCCTTCCTCGGCCTCGACGTGCTGCACGAGCTCGGCCGGACCGCGGACTGGATGGTGTTCGGGGTCGGGGCCGTCGCGGCCCTGCTGGTCACGGTCACCGGGGTGTCGCTCGGGCGCGGCTGGCGCTCGGTGTGGTGGGCGCGGGTCGCCGACCTCGTGGAGGGCCTCTCGATCGTCTGCGTCGTCGCGGCCGTCCCGTTGGCGTCCGGGTTCTTCGACGTGGTTCGGGGGTTTACGTCGTGAACGGATGGGAATACGTCCCCTCGCCACAAATGTGGCACCAGAGTAAAGTTCCGGGCTGACGTCCACGGCGCGTTCGCGCGCACAGGCACATCTCGAGCGGGGGCTTGGCATGAGGCTGGTCTTCGACCGGGGGATCGAAAGGAGGCTGGTTTCATGGCCGGCGAGGTAACCAAGCAAGACCAGGCACTGACTCGGGGCGCACAGATGGTGTCGTCCGCCCGTGGGGACCTGGAGCAGCAGCTCAGCAGCCTGCGCGGCAAGCTGTCGGGCATCGGCGCGCAGTGGCGCGGTGCGGGTTCGTCCGCGTTCCAGCAGGTGATGGTCCGGTGGGACGAGGACTCCCGCAAGATCATCTCCGCGCTGAACGAGTTCGAGGCGAACCTCCGCTCGTCCGAGCAGACCTACAACGCGAACGACGAGGCGCAGTCCTCGACGTTCGGCAAGCTGTCCGGCCGGCTCGGCTGACACCCGGCTCCACTCACCGCGCCACTTCACAAACAGGGGAAACCAAGACATGAACGCAGGAGAGCTGAAGGTCAACTTCGGCAGCCTCGACGCGGCCGCGGCCGACATCCAGGCTTCCGCCAACCAGATCGAGGGTCGCCTCGACCAGCTCGAGTCCGAGCTGGCCCCGCTCCGCTCCGACTGGACCGGTGCCGCGTCCTCGTCGTACCAGCAGGCCAAGGCCAAGTGGGACCAGGGGATGGCCGACATGAAGGCGCTGCTCGCCGAGATCGGCACCGCGGTCTCGACCTCGAACAGCGACTACCAGGCGACCGAGAACCAGAACCAGTCCCGCTGGGGCTGATCAGGACCGACCGCCGGCCCCCGCGAGACGGGGCCGGCACCCGTGGAGCCGGGCGCCTCGTGCGCCCGGCTCCGCGCAGGCTTCCAGGGGGTAGGGACACATGATTCCGGAACTCGCGAGCGCGGTGCACACCGTCGAGGTGACCATCGACGCCATCCGCGACATCGCCAACTCGACGCTTCCCAACGCGGAGAACGACGCGACGCACTCGTCGACCGACTTCCGCAACCTGACGCTCGACGTCGGCAGCTTCGGCGACAGCCCGCTCGGGGAGGAGCTCGGCCGTCAGCACCAGGGCGCCCACGAGGTCTTCGTGGAGACGATCCGGGGCACCATCAAGGACCTGCAGGACTTCCGGCAGAAGCTCCTCGACGCGATGGACAACCACGAGAGCACGGACGCGGCGGCCCAGGCGATGCTGCTGAGCATCTCGAGGAAGTACCACGGCCACGAGTACCAGTCGGACCACAACTACAACCAGGCGCGCACCGACCAGTCGGACAACCTGCGCACCTCCAGCGGTGACGCCCGGCCCTCGACCACCTTCGACACCCCGTCGCCGGCCGACGGCACCCCCGACCAGTCGTCCACGTCCTCGGCCTACCCGGCGAGCGGCTCCACGCAGTACTGACCTCGCCACGTCCATGACTCGCACCCGCACCGCTCCCGCCTTCCGCACGCCCGGCGTGCGGAAGGCGGCCGCGTGCTGTGCCGGGTTGCTGCTCGCGGCGACCGTGCTGGCGGCCCCGACCGCGTCGGCGGCCCCGGTGGGGCACGACGCGAAGGGCCTGGACGCCTGGTGGTACGACGCCATGCGGCTCTCGCAGGCGCACGACGAGTCGACCGGCAAGGGCGTCAAGATCGCGGTCATCGACGAGGCCATCGACCCGAAGGCCCCGGAGCTGAGGGGCGCCCACGTCACGCTCGGCAAGGACTGCAAGGGCGAGCGGGTGAAGCCGGCCTCGGGCACCAAGGCCGACCACGGCACCGCCGTCACCACCCTGATCTCCGGCACCGGGCACGGCACCGGCCCCGGCGGCCTCGGCATCCGCGGGGTGGCACCGGACGCCGACGTCACCTTCTACGCCACCGACACGGACCCGGGCGACGCGTTCGTGGACTGCGACACCTCGGTCTACACCGCCGACCTGATGAGCCTGGCCCTGCGCGGCCACCCCGACATCATCAGCACCTCGCTCGGGCTGGGCTACACGCCGCCGATGCGCAAGGTCCTGGCCCGGGCCATCGCGCAAGGTGTCGTGGTCGTCGCCGCCACCGGCGACCGGACCCGACCCTCGGTCAAGGGCTTCCCCATGGAGTTCCCGGCGGCCCGACCGGGCGTCGTCGCCGTCAACGCGGGGGACAAGAACGGCCGCGCCTGGGTGAACAACCCCCCACCGGTGCACAGCTTCATCGACGGCAACCCGGTGATCACCGCCCCGGGCGTCGACGTCACCAACATCCGCTACGTGGAGGGCCGGGGCTGGGTCTCCGGCCAGCCCCGCACGGGCACCTCGGACGCGACGCCCATCGTGGCCGGCGCGCTGGCGCTGGTGAAGTCGAAGTACCCCGAGGCGACCGGCAACCAGCTGATCCAGCAGCTGATCCACAACGCATCAGGGAAGTACGCCTGGGACCGCTACTACGGCTTCGGGCTGGTCTCGGTGACCAAGCTGTTGGCCCAGGACCCGACGAGGTGGCCGGACACCAACCCGCTGCTCAACGGCCCGAGGCGGGCGCTGCGGGACTTCCCGATGAGCGCGTACGGCGCGCAGCCGTCGGCGTCCTCCAGCCCGACCGGAGCCACCACGACGGACGGCCCGGCCGCGGACCCGTCGGACACACCGACCAGGCAGGCCGCCAACACCGAGGACGGCGGCGTCCCGGTCTGGGTCTGGCCGCTGGGAGCAGTGCTGCTGCTCGGGGCCGTCGGCGCCGGCTTCGCAGCGAACACACGGGGGAGCCGCCGGGGCACGGGCGGCCGCAACGAGGAGAGAGGCTGAGAGATGGCAGGTCCCTACGAGCAGAAGCTGGACCGGGCGACCAACGCCCAGCCGGTCGTGATCATGCAGGCGGCGGACACCTGGAAGGCCGCCGCCGAGGGGCTCGGCAAGGTCGCCGAGCAGATCGACTCGGCCAAGCAGTCGATCGCGGACTCCTGGCAGGGTGACGACGCCACCGCCGCGACCGCCGCGTTCAGCAGCCTCAGCCAGAACGTCCGCACGAACCAGCGCAAGATGCAGTCCGCCGGCACGGCGCTCGACACCGCCGGCCAGACGCTGATGACGGCGCAGGGCGACTACAACACGCTGCCGCCGGCCGGCGTCGCACCGGGGCCGCTGCGCCCCGGACCGGACGGGACCACCACACCCGAGGCCCGCATCCAGCACGCGCAGGCGGTCGACTCCGCCGCGGCCGCCGACGCCGCCCGCGAGGAGGCGGCCAAGAAGGCCTACCAGAGCCTCGAGTCGGGGCTGCGCGACTCCCAGATCACCATGACCGCCGCCGCACCGCCGGTCTACGACTCTCCCGGAGGGGGCGGCCGGACGCCGACCGGCTCGGGGCCGGGCGCGACCGCGGGCGGCACGGGTGGCCCGGTCCTGCCCGGCGGCAGCACGGGCGGTGGGCCCGTCGGCCCCTACGCCACGAGCACCGGCGGCACGCACGTGCACGCGCAGATCGTGGGCCCCGGCGGCGAGGTCATCGGCTTCGACCCGCTGGTGCACCCGGTCGCCGGCTGGCACCCGGGCACCACGGCCGACGGCGTGGTCGACGGCACCCTCGGCTCCCTGGGCGGCACGACCGGCGGCCCGGCGCTCGGCCTGCCCGGCGGCAGCACCCCGGGTGCCCTCGCCGGCTCCACGCCCGGCAGCCTGGCCGGCGGCGCGGTCGGCGGCCTC
>DASTGV010000406.1:0-2568 GCA_035718765.1 Nocardioidaceae bacterium | reverse complement strand
CGACCCGCGCATCGACGGCGACGTGAAGCCCGGCGACGACGCGATCACGCTGCTCGGGCTGCGCGACGACGTCATCGAGTTCGAGATCAACCCCGACCGTGCCTACGCGCTGTCGCTGCGCGGCATCGCCCGCGAGGCGGCGATCGCCTACGACGTGCCGTTCCACGACCCCGCGCACCGCGATGTGCCGACGCCCAACGACGAGGGCTACCCGGTCCGCCTGGACGCCCCCGACGGCTGCCCGGTGTTCGTGACCCGCACCGTCACCGGCTTCGACCCCTCCGCGCCCACCCCGCGGCACATCGCCCGGCGCGTCCAGCTGGCCGGGATGCGGCCCATCTCGCTGGCGGTCGACGTCACCAACTACGTGATGCTCGAGCTCGGCCAGCCGATCCACGGCTACGACGGCGACAGGCTGGCCGGCCCGATCGTCGTACGCCGCGCCACCGAGGGGGAGCGGCTCACCACCCTCGACGACGTCACCCGGACCCTGTCCGGCGAGGACCTGCTGATCACCGACGACAGCGGACCCATCGGCCTGGCCGGCGTGATGGGCGGCCGGACGACCGAGCTGTCGGCCACCACCTCCCACGTGGTGATCGAGGCGGCGCACTTCGAGCCGACCACGATCTTCCGCACCGCGCGGCGGCACAAGCTGCCCTCCGAGGCGTCCAAGCGGTTCGAGCGCGGCGTCGACCCGCTGCTCCCGGCGTACGCCGCCGACCGGGTCGCGCACCTGCTCGTCGAGCACGGTGGCGGTGAGGTCACGAACGGTGTGACCTACGCGGGCGCGCCGCCCGAGGCGCAGCCGATCACGACCGACCTCGACCTGCCCGCCCGGGTCACCGGGATGCCGATCGCCGCGGACACGACGGTCGCGCACCTGCGCACGGTCGGCTGCACCGTCACCACCGAGGGGGAGTCGCTCACGGCGCTGCCGCCGCCGTGGCGCCCCGACCTCACCGACCCCTACGACCTCGTCGAGGAGGTCGCCCGGATCGTCGGCTACACGAAGGTCCCGTCGGTGCTGCCCGCCGCGCCGTCGGGCGGCGGCCTCACCCGCGCGCAGAAGCTGCGTCGGCGCGTCGGCTTCGCCCTGGCCGGCGCCGGCCTCGGCGAGGTGAAGACCTGGCCGTTCGTCTCGCCGGCCGACTTCGACCGGCTCGGCCTGCCCGCGGACGACCTGCTGCGCAGCACCATCCGGGTGGCCAACCCGCTCTCGGAGGAGCGGCCGCTGCTCACCACCACCCTGCTGCCGGCGCTGCTGGACACGGCGGCCCGCAACGTCGGGCGCGGCCTCGGCTCCGTCGCGATCTACGAGACCGCGCCGGTGTTCTTCCCGACGCCCGAGCGGCTGAAGGCACCGATCCTGGGCGTCGACTGGCGCCCGGACCAGGCCGACCTCGACAAGCTGATGGCCGCGGTGCCGCGCCAGCCGCTGACCCTGGGCGTCGTGCTGGCCGGTGAGCGGGAGGCCTCCGGATGGTGGGGGGACGGGCGGCCCGCCGGCTGGGCGGACGCCGTCCAGGTCGTCCGCGAGGTCGCGCGGGTGCTCGGCGTCGACGTCGAGGTCCGCCAGGCGACCAGGGCGCCGTGGCACCCGGGTCGCTGCGCGCAGTTCCTGGTCAACGGCGTCGAGCTCGGCCACGCCGGTGAGCTGCACCCGGCCGTCTGCGCCGCGTACGGCGTCCCGGCCCGCACCAGCGCCGTCGAGGTGGACCTCGAGCTCCTCATCGGCCAGGCGCCGGACGCCGTGCGCCCGGAGCCGTTCTCGACCTACCCGGTCGCCAAGGAGGACGTCGCCCTCGTCGTCGACCGCGACCTGCCCGCGGCCGTACTGGCCGCGACCCTGCGTGAGGGGGCCGGCCCGCTGCTGGAGTCGGTGCGGCTGTTCGACGTCTACGAGTCCGCGCAGATCGGGGAGGGCAAGCGGTCGCTGGCGTTCGCGCTGCGCTTCCGGGCGCCCGACCGGACGCTCACCGAGGCGGAGACCGGCGCGGCCCGCGACGCCGCGGTCGCGCTGGCCGCCGAGCGGCACGGGGCCGTCCAGCGGTCCTGACGGACCGCAGCGCGGGGGCTCGTCACGTGACCCAGACCGTCGAGCTCCTGCTGGACCCGGCCTCGGAGGCGTGGGTGCACGACCAGTGGACCGCGCTGCGCACGGCCGGTCTGCCGAGCCTCGCCGACCACACCGGAGCCTCGAACCGTCCGCACGTCACCGTCTGCGTGGTGCCGGCGGTCGACGTACGCCTGGAAGGGCGGCTCGCGCCGCGCAGCCCGTTCCGGGTGAGGCTCGGGCCGCCGCGGACGTTCGGGCACGACCCCGTCGTGCTGGTGCGGCCGGTGCTGGCCGGCGACGACCTGCGCGCCTACCAGGCCGACGTGGCCGCCCTGCTCGGCGCGTCCGCGGACGACCTCACCTCGCCCGCGCGGTGGTCGCCGCACGTGACGCTGGCGCGCCGGCTGGCCCGCAGCCTGGTCGCGGACGCCCTGGCGGTGATCGAGGCGTCGACCGGCCTGGGGGAGCGACGGGCCGAGCTCGGCCCGGCCCGGCGCTGGGACTCCGCC
>DASTGV010000405.1:0-9713 GCA_035718765.1 Nocardioidaceae bacterium | reverse complement strand
GGGCGCGCTGGCCCTGCTGGTCATCGTCCTCGGCGTGGAGCTGGTGCGCTCCGGGATCCGCCGGGCCAACCAGAACCGCCAGACCAAGAAGCGGCTGCGCAAGCTCGAGCGCCGGGAGCAGCTGCGTCGCGAGGACCAGGCTGCCGCCGGCGACACCGCCCCCGCGGGGGAGGCCGCCACCGCCGAGGAGCCGAGCGCCGGCACCGGCACCGGCACCGGCGCCGAGGCAGCGGCTCCGTCAGCGGCTCGGTGGCGGCGGGGCCTGGTAGGGCCCGTCGCTGCGGGGTGCCCCGGTGCTGCCGGTGCCGGGACCGCCGGGCGTGTCGGTCGGCGGACCGGCGGGGCCCTCGGGTGAGCCGGGGCCGGCGTCGGGACGGGCCTCGGTGCCGGTGCCGGAAGTCGGCTCCCCGGCGGGGGCGGCCTCCCCGGCGGGGGCGGTGTCGCCGGCGGCGGCCTGGTCCTCGCGGCGCAGCTGCTCCCGGCGCTCGAGCTTGCGCAGCCGCTTCTTGGTCTGGCGGTTCTGGTTGGCCCGGCGGATCCCGGAGCGCACCAGCTCCACGCCGAGGACGATGACCAGCAGGGCCAGCGCGCCCGCGAGGAAGATCACCAGCGTGGGCATCTCGACGCTGCCGCCGTAGAGCATCGCCTTGTCGTCCGTGCCGCTGGCCAGCACGGCGACGAAGCTGCCCGCGGCGAGCAGGATCAGGACGAGGCCGAGCACGAGCATGAGGGTTCCTTCCGGTCGGTCAGTCCGGGTTCTGCCCAGGGGTGGTCCGGGCAAACCCGAGCAGCACCTCGAGCAACGTCACCGCGCCCCTTTTGTCGAGCGGGTTGTTCTGGTTGCCGCACTTGGGGGACTGCACGCAGGACGGGCAGCCGTCCTCGCAGCGGCAGCCGTCGATGGCATCCCGCGTGGCCGTGAGCCAGGCCCGGGCGGCGTGGAACCCGCGCTCGGCGAAACCGGCTCCGCCCGGGTGCCCGTCGTACACGAAGACGGTGAGCATGCCGGTGTCCGGGTGGAGCGCGGTGGAGACGCCGCCGATGTCCCAGCGGTCGCAGGTCGCGAACAGCGGCAGGAGCCCGATCGACGCGTGCTCGGCGGCGTGCGCCGACCCGGGCAGGTCCCGCGAGGCGATGCCGCAGTCCTCGAGCAGGACGGCGGGCAGCGTCCACCACACGGCCGTGGTGTCGAGGATGCGTTCGGGCAGGTCGAGCGGCTCCTCGCCGAGCAGCTCGCCCGAGGGCACCCGGCGCTTGAGGTAGGACACGACCTGGTGGGTGACCCGGACGTCGCCGAGGCTGATGCGGGCCAGCCCCCACCGGGCGTGCTCACGCTCGCTCGTGATCGCGATGTCCGTGATGTCGCGGGCCGAGGTGCTGTAGCCCGGGTCCTCCGCCGTCACCGTCGCGACCCGCTCGTCGAGGTCGAGGGTGCCGACGAGGTAGGTCTCGCCCTGGTGCAGGTACACCGCCCCGTCGTGCGCGGTGGCGTGCGCCGCACCCGCGTCCACCGTGCCGAGCAGCCGGCCCGTGCCCTCCTCGACCAGTCGCACCGGGGGCCCGCCGCTGGAGCGGATGTCGGCGAGGTCGCTCGCGCGCCGGCGGTCGGTCCAGTACCAGCCGTGTGCCCGCCGGCGCAGCAGCCCCGCCTCGGTGAGGGCCTCGACACCGTCACGGGCCCGGGGCCCGAAGAGCAGCAGGTCCTCCTCGGTGAGCGGACGCTCCGCGGCGGCCGCGCACAGGTGCGGGCCGAGCACGTACGGGTTGTCGGGGTCGAACACGTTGGCCTCGACCGGTGCCCCGACCAGGGCCTCCGGGTGGGTGACGAGGTAGGTGTCCAGCGGGTCGTCGCGGGCGACCAGCACCCCGAGCGCGTCGTCCCCCGCCCGTCCGGCCCGGCCCACCTGCTGCCAGAGCGCGGCGCGGGTGCCGGGGAAGCCGGCCATCACGACCGCGTCCAGCCCGGCGACGTCGATGCCGAGCTCGAGGGCGTTGGTGGCTGCGAGCCCGACCAGGTCGCCGTCGCGCAGCGCCCGCTCGAGCGCGCGCCGGTCCTCGGGCAGGTAGCCGCCGCGGTACGCCGCCACCCGGCCCGCGAGCTCGGGGGCCACCTCGCGCAGCTGCCGGCGGGCGGTCAGCGCGACCGACTCGGCACCCCGCCGGGACCGGATGAACGCGAGCGTGCGCACCCCCTCCACGACCAGGTCGGTCAGCAGGTCCGCCGACTCGGCCAGCGCGGACCGGCGCACCGGCGCGCCGTGCTCGCCGAGCAGCGCGGTGAACGGCGGCTCCCAGAGCGCGAGGGACACCTCGCCACGACGGGAGGCGTCCTCGGTCACCGCGCGCACCCCGAGCCCGGTCAGCCGGGAGGCGGACACCTCCGGCTCCGCGACGGTGGCGGAGGCCAGCACGAACGTCGGGTAGGCGCCGTACGACGCGCACACCCGCCGCAGCCGGCGGACGATCTGCGCGACGTGCGCGCCGAAGACACCGCGGTAGTGGTGACACTCGTCGATCACGACGTAGCGCAGCAGCCGGAAGAACCGCGACCAGTGCTCGTGCCCGGGCAGCAGCGAGTGGTGGAGCATGTCCGGGTTGGTGAGGACGTACTCCGCGTGGTCCCGGGCCCAGGCCCGCTGCTCGCGTGAGGAGTCGCCGTCGTGGGTGGTGGCGGCGAGACCGGGCAGGGCGAGGCCCCGCACCGAGTCGAGCTGGTCCTGCGCCAGGGCCTTGGTGGGCGCGAGGTACAGCGCCGTCGCGCCGCGCAGACCCTGCCGGCCGCGGGAGTCCTGGATCTCGCTCAGCGCGGGCAGCAGGTAGCCCAGCGACTTGCCGGAGGCGGTGCCGGTCGCCACCACCACGTGCTCGTAAGCGTGCGCGGCCTCGGCCACGTCGACCTGGTGCTGCCAGGGCTCGTCGACCCCGCGCGCCCGCAGCGCGGCGACCAGGTCCGGCGACGTCCAGGCCGGCCAGCCGGCCCGGGTCCCGTCCCGGGCGGGCAGAACCTCCAGGTGCCGAAGCCGCTCGTCGCGGCCCGCCGCACGGGTGAGTCGGTGGACCAGGCGCGGTGTGGCTGAGGTTGACACGTCGCCGTCCACTCCGGAAGTCTCCCAAACAGCACCCCCCGGCGGGTGCGGAGCCCTGGGGCGCCGGACCGGCCAATTCTCGGGTGTGCCCGGTGCGCCGTGGCGGTGCATGGTTGAATGAACAGGTAGCCCACGTGCGCGGGTCGACGCTCAGCGTCCCCCACGCACGAGCACCACGACACCGGTGAGGAGTTCACACGTGGATCTGTCACTCGAGACCCGCCACGAGGATGGTCGGACGATCATCGAGGTGGGCGGCGAGATCGACGTGTACACCGCCCCCAAGCTGCGCGACAAGATCACCGAGCTCGTCGGCAACGGCGAGTACAACCTGGTCATCGACATGGAGAAGGTCGACTTCCTCGACTCGACCGGTCTAGGTGTCCTCGTCGGAGGACTCAAGAAGGTTCGGGCGCACGACGGTTCCATGCGCCTGATCTGCAACCAGGAGCGGCTGCTCAAGATCTTCCGCATCACGGGTCTGGCGAAGGTGTTCGCCATCCACGGGTCGCAGGCCGACGCGCTCGCCGAGCGGTAGAGCCGTGCCGTCCGGAGCGGCTCGGACCACCACCGGGATCACAGTCGCTATCGCTCGGGACCCGGCCCTGGTGCGCACCGTGCGGCTCGTCGCGGCCGCGGTCGCCCGTCGTACGTCCCGGGACGAGGAGTTCGTCGAAGAGGTCCGTCTCGCCGTGGGTGAGGCGTGCGCCCTGCTGGTCGGCCAGGACGTCCTGCCCGGCCCGGTCCCCGGTCCCGTCGAGGTGCGGATGCGTCTCGAGGACCGCCTGCGCGTCTCGGTCGTCGCGTCCGGCACCATCGCGCCGCACGACGCCCCCACGAGCGACATCGACGGCGTCGAGCCGTGGGCGCTGCTGCGCGGTCTGATCGACGACTTCGAGATCTCCCAGGACGCCGGAAGCACCCAGCTGTCCATGTCCTGGCCGCTTGCCTGATTTTCTTCGAGGAAATGTGGGACATCCCACAGGCCCCGAGGTCCCGCGGGGCTCAACCGTAAGTAGACTCCGGCACATTCGTGTGTGAGAGGCAGGTCACAGCCTGCCCGCATCCGCGTGGAACAGACCGCGCGGGGATTCGATCACCAACGTCACGGGGCCGCGGGCCCCAACCGGAGGAGGACGTATGTCCGGGCACATCTTTGCCGCCGCAACCGGCGGTGAGGCTGCGACCGTGGACCTGTCCGGCGGCAACCTGACCTTCGTGGTCATCGTCGGCGTCATCGCGCTCGTCGCGCTGGTGATGGCCGTGGTGTTCCGAGGTCAGGTGCTGGCTGCCGGCGAAGGCACGGAGAACATGAAGAACATCGCGCGTGCGGTGCAGGAGGGCGCCTCGGCGTACCTCGGCCGCATGTTCAAGACGCTGGCGGTGTTCGCGGTGGCGGCGTTCCTGCTGCTCCTGGTCCTGCCGGCCGACACGGCCGGCCTGCGGATCGGCCGCTCCGTCTTCTTCCTGGTCGGGGCCGGGTTCTCGGCGGCCATCGGCTACCTGGGCATGTCGCTGGCCGTCCGCGCCAACGTCCGCGTCGCCGCCGCGGCCCGCAGCGAGGGCCGCGACCCGGCCATGCGGGTCGCGTTCCGCACCGGCGGTGTCGTGGGTATGGCGACCGTCGGCCTCGGTCTGCTCGGTGCGTCCGTCGTCGTGCTCATCTACAAGTCCGACGCCCCGACGGTGCTCGAGGGCTTCGGCTTCGGCGCGGCGCTGCTGGCGATGTTCATGCGGGTCGGCGGCGGCATCTTCACCAAGGCCGCCGACGTCGGCGCGGACCTGGTCGGCAAGGTCGAGAACAACATCCCGGAGGACGACCCGCGCAACGCCGCGACGATCGCCGACAACGTCGGCGACAACGTCGGCGACTGCGCCGGCATGGCGGCCGACCTGTTCGAGTCGTACGCCGTGACGCTGGTCGCCGCGCTGATCCTCGGCAAGGTCGCCTTCGGCGCCGAGGGCCTCGTGTTCCCGCTGATCATCCCCGCCATCGGCGCGCTCACCGCGATCCTCGGCATCTTCCTGTGCCGCCCGAAGCCGACCGAGTCCGGCCTGACCACCATCAACCGGGCGTTCTACATCTCCGCCGGCGTCTCGGCCGTGCTCTGCGGGATCGCGGCGTTCACCTACCTGCCCAGCAAGTTCGCGGACCTCACGAACGCCCGCGGCGGCGGCTCGCTCATCGAGCGGGTCTTCAAGAACGGCCAGGTCCCCACGCCCGAGGGCAGCCCGGCGCTGATCGCGTTCGGTGCGGTGCTCATCGGCATCGTGCTGGCCGCCGTCATCCTCGCGCTCACCGGCTACTTCACCGGCACCGAGCACCGCCCCGTGCGGGACGTCGGCAAGACGTCGCTGACCGGTGCCGCGACGGTGATCCTGTCCGGCCTCTCGGTCGGCTTCGAGTCGGCGGTCTACACCGCCCTGGTGATCGGTGCAGCGGTCTTCGGCGCGTTCCTGCTCGGCGGCGCGTCCGTCACCGTGTCGCTGTTCGCGGTCGCGCTGGCCGGCACCGGCCTGCTGACCACCGTCGGCGTGATCGTCGCGATGGACACCTTCGGCCCGGTCTCCGACAACGCCCAGGGCATCGCGGAGATGTCCGGCGACGTGGACGGCGAGGGTGCGGCGATCCTCACCGAGCTCGACGCGGTGGGCAACACCACCAAGGCGATCACCAAGGGCATCGCGATCGCGACCGCCGTGCTGGCCGCGACCGCGCTGTTCGGCTCGTTCACGGACGGCATCACGTCGGCCTCGCAGCAGCTCAAGGGCCTGACCGCCGACATGTCGATCCACGACACCCTCGGCCTGCTCGGCGTGCTGAACATCGCCGACCCGGCCAACCTGGTCGGCCTGCTGATCGGTGCGGCGGTGGTGTTCCTGTTCGCGGGCCTCGCGATCAACGCCGTCGGCCGCGCCGCCGGTGCGGTGGTGTTCGAGGTGCGCCGCCAGTTCCGGGAGATCCCGGGCATCATGGAGGGCACCGGACGGCCGGAGTACGGCAAGGTCGTGGACATCTGCACCCGCGACTCGCTGCGTGAGCTGGCCACGCCCGGCCTGCTCGCGATCCTGGCCCCGATCGCCGTGGGCTTCGGTCTCGGCCCCGGCCCGCTGGGCTGCTACCTGGCCGGCGCGATCGGCACCGGCACGCTTATGGCGGTGTTCCTGGCCAACTCCGGTGGCGCCTGGGACAACGCGAAGAAGCTGGTCGAGGACGGCCACTACGGCGGCAAGGGCTCCGAGGCGCACGCCGCGACGGTCATCGGCGACACCGTCGGCGACCCGTTCAAGGACACCGCCGGCCCGGCCATCAACCCGCTGCTGAAGGTGATGAACCTCGTGTCGCTGCTGATCGCCGCGGCCGTGGTGAAGATGACCTACGGCGCCGGTGCGAACACCACCCTGCGGATCGTGATCGCGGTCGTGGCGACGGCGATCATCGCCGGCGCGGTCTACAACTCCAAGCGTCGCTCGGTCGTCATCGCCGAGGACGAGGTGCCGGCCGCCGCGGCGTAGCCGGTCCCGCACACACGAAGGGGCCCGCCGGTGTCGCACCGGCGGGCCCTCGTGCGTCCTCGCCACCTCCGGGACGCGCGGCCCCGGCGGCTCCCTAGGGTGGGCTGGTGGACCTCCTCGCACCCGCCCTCGTCGACCGGCTGCGGGACGCGCTGGCGGCGGCCGGCTTCGGGTACGACGCGGTGGCCGCGCTGCTCGGGCCGACGGCGCACGCGGCGCTCGGCCGCAACGAGACCACCCCCGGGCTGCGGGCCACCCGCGGCGGCTCCCCGCTTGAGACGCTGGTCCGGCTCTGGCCGCTGCAGGCGCCGGTCGCCACCGAGCGGGCCGAGCGCGCCCTGCCCGGGCTCGTGGAGCCGCTGGCCGCGGCCGGGCTCCTGGAGCGGTCCGGCGGAGAGGTCCGCGCGCTGGTGGACGTGCGGCCCTACGCCGACGAGGGCCGCGACTGGTGGGTGGTCAGCGACCTCACGCCCGGCCTCGACGGGGCCCCGATCGCGGTCGGCCCGGACCATGTCCTCGGGGTCAGCTCCGCCTCCTCCTCGCTCGCCCAGCTCACCGTCCGCGCGCCGTTCGACCGGGCCCTCGACCTCGGCACCGGCTGCGGCGTCCAGGCGCTGCACCTCGCCGATCACGTCCGCGAGATCGTCGCGACCGACGTCAACGAGCGGGCGCTGGCGATGACCCGGCTCAACGCCCGGTTGAACGGGGTCGGCGTCGACGTCCGCGCAGGCAGCCTCTACGAGCCGGTGGCCGGCGAGCGGTTCGACCTGATCGTCACGAACCCCCCGTTCGTGGTGTCGCCGGCCACCGGGGAGCGGCTGGTCTACCGCGACTCCGGCCTGCCCGGCGACGAGATGGTCCGGCGGGTCGTCACCGGCGCGCCGGCGCACCTGAACCCGGGCGGCTGGGCCCAGGTGCTCGCCAACTGGGTGCACCGGCGCGGCGAGCCCTGGCAGGACCGGGTCGGCGGCTGGCTGGCCGGCACCGGCTGCGACGCCTGGGTGGTGCAGCGCGAGGTCGCGGACCCCGCGGAGTACGTCGAGCTGTGGCTCAAGGACGCCGGCGTGCACGGGCGGCCCGACTACCCCGAGCGGTACGACGCGTGGCTGGCGTGGTTCGAGGAGCAGGGCGTCGAGGGCGTCGGGTTCGGCTGGCTCCACCTGCGCCGCGTCGACCGGGACCCCGTCGTGCACCTGGAGGAGTGGCCGTTCGAGGTCGAGCAGCCGCTCGGACCCGAGGTGGCCGACCGGGCGCGCCGTACGGACTTCCTGGCGGCCCGCGACGACGAGGCGCTGCTCGCGGCACGCCTCACCGTGCGGGTCGACGTGCGCCAGGAGACCGTCGGGGAGGTCGGCGCGGACGACCCGGAGTCGATCGTGCTGCGCCAGCAGCGCGGGATGCGCCGCGCCCGCCGTGCGGACACCGTGGAGGCGGGGCTGGTCGGGGCCAGCGACGGCGACCTGACCGTCGGGCAGCTGCTGGCCGCCCTCGCGTCCCTGCTCGACCTGGACCCCGCCGTCCTGTGCCGGGAACGGGTGGCGGCCGTGCGGGAGCTGGTCGCGGACGGGTACCTGCTGCCCACCTGAGCGGGCTCAGGTGCGGGCCTCAAGTGCGGGCCCAAGCGGGCTGCAAGTCCCCCGCAAGGGGGCCGCGACAGCGTTGCTCCTGCCGATCAGCCCGCCCGGGCCGGCCCCGACCAGACCAGGAGGAACCGCCATGCGCGCCAGGTTCAGCACCCAGCAGCCGCACCGCCCCGGCTCCGCGTTCTCGAGCCGTGAGCAGCTGCTCCGGCGCCACGACCTGCTCAAGGCCAGCCCGAGCCTCGCGGGTGCCTCCGGCTACCTCGGGCGCACCTCACGCGGCACCTGAGCTCGCCGCGCGTGGGCACGATGAGCGGTCCGCCGGCCGGGTCGCCGGTCAGCCCGGTTGGCAACAGGCGTTACCGTGTCCACGCGAACGAGCATCGAGGGAGCATCACACAGTTGGCGAAGAAGTCAGGCGCCGCCAACGGCGCCGGTCACAAGCTGGTCATCGTCGAGTCGCCTGCCAAGGCGAAGACGATCGCCGGCTACCTGGGGCGCGACTACGTGGTCGAGTCCTCCATCGGTCACATCCGGGACCTGCCGCAGAGCGCCGCCGACGTGCCCGCCAAGATCAAGGGCGAGCCCTGGGCCCGGCTCGGGGTCGACGTCGAGAACGACTTCACGCCCTACTACGTGGTCTCCCGGGACAAGCGGTCCCACATGACCAAGCTCAAGGGCCTGCTCAAGGACGCCTCCGAGCTCTACCTCGCCACCGACGAGGACCGCGAGGGTGAGGCCATCGCCTGGCACCTGCTCGACGAGCTGAAGCCCAAGGTGCCGGTGCGCCGGATGGTGTTCCACGAGATCACCCCGCAGGCGATCAGCGCCGCGGTCGAGTCCCCGCGCGACATCGACATGGACCTGGTCGAGGCGCAGGAGGCCCGCCGGATCCTGGACCGGCTCTACGGCTACGAGGTCTCCCCGGTGCTGTGGAAGAAGGTCATGTCCGGTCTGTCCGCCGGGCGGGTCCAGTCCGTGGCCACCCGGCTGGTCGTCGACCGTGAGCGGGAGCGGATGGCGTTCCGCACCGCGTCGTACTGGGACCTCGAGGGCACCTTCGACGCCGGTCAGCGGCACGCCGAGCGGATCTTCCCGGCCAAGCTGCACAGCGTCGACGCCAAGCGGGTCGCCCGCGGCTCGGACTTCACCGCCCAGGGCGTGCTGAAGACCGGTGCCGACGTCGTGCACCTCGACCGGCCGCGTGCCGAGGCGCTGGCCGCCGGTCTGGCCGACTCCACCTTCGACATCCGCTCCGTGGAGTCGAAGCCGTACCGGCGCCAGCCGTACGCGCCGTTCCGGACGACCACGCTGCAGCAGGAGGCCTCCCGCAAGCTCGGGTACGGCGCGTCCCGCACCATGTCGATCGCGCAGCGGCTCTACGAGAACGGCTTCATCACCTACATGCGCACCGACTCCACCACGCTCTCGGACACCGCGATCAACGCGGCCCGGGCGCAGGCGCGGGAGCTCTACGGCGCGGAGTACGTCCCGGACCGACCGCGGGTCTACGCCTCGAAGGTGAAGAACG